>DATFCE010000291.1:0-9366 GCA_035253365.1 Nitrospiraceae bacterium | reverse complement strand
GTGTTTGGCCGGCCGCAACGGCGAGATGCTTGACCTTGATTATCGAGACCGTCAGGTGGTGCATGGATTTCGATTTATTGAAGAGATCGGCGGCGGCTGCATCATGGCTCACATCCAACAGGCGGAGGCATTTGCGCCGGCACGAACGTTGGCCCGGCAACTCTTGGCCGTCTCCGGCGGCTTTCTCCTCATCGGAATCGGAAGCGCGCTTTTCTTCGGGCGTCTTCTCTCCAAGCCGATCGACCGGTTGACGGATCGGGTGCGCACGCTGGAGAGAGGCGACTTTTCCAGTCCGGTGCCGGTGGAAGGGCCGTTGGAGATACAGGCCTTTGCGAAGACCTTCGAGGCCATGGCGCACTCGCTGTCCCTGTCCCGCCACGCGCTGGTCGAAAGCGAAGCACGGACCCGCGCCATCGTGGAGCATACTCTAAATGCCGTAGTCACGATCAATGCGGACGGCATCATCACCGATTGGAATCGGCAAGCCGAAATTCAGTTCGGCTGGTCCAAAGCGGAAGCCATGGGCCAATCAATGGCGGCGCTCATCATCCCTCCGTCCTACCGGGACGCGCATGCCGCCGGGCTTCAGCGCTTTTTACAAACCGGTGAAGGACGGATACTGGACCGTCAGGTCGAGCTGACGGCGTTGCGGCGCAATGGAGAAGAATTTCCGGTCGAGTTGGCCGTGACCGCCATTCGGATGGGGACATCCTATCTCTTTACCGCGTTTATCTTCGATATTACGGAACGAAAGCGGGCGGAAGAGGGATTGCGGGAGAAGCAAGAGCAACTCGTGCAGGCCGCGAAATTGGCCAGCATCGGTGAGCTGGCCACCGGTGTCGCGCACGAGCTCAACAATCCGCTCAACAACATCAATCTCTTCGTCGGTAATATCCAGGATCGCATGAGGTTGGGGATCATGGCGACGGAGACACTCGCCAAGGACTTGGAGCGGGTTTCACAGCAGGTTCAGAAGGCTGCCGCCATCGTCGATCACTTACGAACATTCGGACGAGGCGCGCCGGTGACCCGCGAGCCCGTCTCGATCAACGACGTTCTGACATCCGCACTGTCGCTGGTGCGGGAGCAATTCCGCCTTCGTGAGATCGACGTCGCGCTGGAGCTTGCGCCCTCGGCGCCGACGGTGCTGGGCAATGCCATTCAATTGGAGCAGGTCTTCGTCAACTTGCTCGGGAACGCCCACGATTCCGTCGCGGAGTTGCCGACAAAGACCGTGACGGTCCGAAGCATCGCCCATTCCGATCTGGTGGAAGTGACTGTGCAGGATACCGGCATGGGGATGTCACAGGAAGTCCAACGTCGTCTCTTCGATCCGTTCTTCACGACCAAACCGGTGGGCAGGGGCACCGGCCTGGGCCTGTCGATCGCCTACGGCATTATTCAGGATCATCAAGGCGTGATCGATGTGGACAGCGCGCCCGGCCACGGTGCGACGTTTACCATTCACCTTCCATTACTCCAGAACGATTGAAGAGGCTCTCTACCCACCGAACCTCCCCTTACAAAGAAAGGAAACACGTCCTTGCGTATGTCGCCCCCTACACTTCCCGCAAGTCGGGATCGCCGGCGAACGCTTGAAAGATTTCGGTCCACTCATCGAACATCATGAGAATGTCGTTCTTGACCAGCTCGGACGAGGGCAGCGAGTGTCGGGCGGATTCGGCCTCTTCCGCCGATCCCATTTCGATCAAGCCGATGCCCAACGACTTCCCGGCAGCCCCGTTTAGGAGCCTGACCGAGATGACGCGGCCGCTTGCGGCCAACTGCTCGCGTATCTGTTGGCCGGTCAACGTGATAGATAAGCCAAGCACCAAAAATTTTGCCGTCATGACGTGCTTCCTCCCACAGCGGTGAAGCATACGCAGCTGCGGAGTAATCCGTGTTGCGTAGCCTGATGGCGGGCCGCCATTCGAATGAATATATAGGAGTCAGTCTAGATGGGTACTCTATGAGGAAGACGAAGATTCGGGTAGTCGCGAAGCGAGCAGGCGCTGTCCGTAGATCAACGGACAGTCACAACGCCGACGTACAGGCGATTGCGCAAGGGGGAATACGCGGATCAAAGGTCTTGCAGCCAGCCTTGCTGCATGGCATACCGCACCAGCTCCGTGCGGTTTTTAAAGCCCAGCTTCTCCATGAAGCGGCCCTTGTAGGTCTCCACGGTTCGGACACTCAAATTCAGGCGGCCGGCCACTTCCTTGTTGCTGTAGCCTTGCGCGATCAGGCGGACGACCTCGGTTTCCCGATCGCTCAAGCGATCGGGCTGAACCATGCCGGGAGCGGTGGGGTTACGGACGAAGCTGGCCACGACCGTGTCGGCCAATGATGGATCGATATACGTACGGCCCGCCGCCAAGGTGCGAATCGCATGAATCAGCTCGTCCGCCGCGGAACGCTTGAGCACATAGCCCGACGCGCCGGCCCGGAGCAGTTGCCGCAGATACGATTTATCTTCATGAACCGTCAACGCCAGTACTTTGACGTCCGGGACGGCCTCTTTCAATCGCTCCGTGACCTGGGCTCCGTTAAGTTCCGGCATCGAAACGTCCAAGACCGCGATGTCCGGCTTCAGGTCTTTCGCCCGTTGTAGCGCGGTGGGGCCATCCCCCGCTTCTCCGATGACTCCCATCCCGCGTTGCGCATTGATCAAGGTCTTCAATCCCTCACGGACAACCTCATGATCATCGGCTAAAAAGACGCGCAACGTCGTCATAGTTTACCTACTCCCCCCCCGGAGGGGGATCGCACGGCCATCCGATAACGGAATGCGGACGATGATCGTGGCGCCGCTGCCGGGCGTGGATTCCAACGCCATCGTTCCGCCCACGAGCGTGACCCGTTCTTGCATCCCAAGCAGGCCCAGCCGATCATGCGGCGCCTCGTGGACCAGATCGCCGTCGAATCCCTTTCCGTTATCTTCGACGATGACGTGGACATGATCGGCACGGCGATTCAGGATCACGCTGACGCACGTCGCCTGCGCATGCTTGACCACATTCGTTAAGGCTTCCTGCACGATTCGGTACAGGGTTGTCTCCACGGGCGACGGCAGGCGGTGATCATTCAGCCCCGTGCAATGGAAGGCCGCCTCGATCCCGTACTGCTTGGCCCATTCCTCCGCGTAGTTGGACAGCGCCGTCTCGAGGCCCAAATCATCCAAGGCGGTAGGACGCAGCTCGATCGCAAGGCGATGGATCTCCCGGCCGATCTGGTCGGTCCACTGCTGTAACTGTTGCAGGCGGGCCTGCATCGCGCGACCCTCCGCGAAGTCGTGAACCGATTTCAGTCCCAACATCAGGGCGGTCACATGCTGTCCCATTTGATCATGCAACTCGCGCGCGATGCGTCGCCGCTCATCCTCCTGCGCGGTCACCAGCCGCCGCCGCAATTCCAACCGCGCCTCTTCCGCCTGCTTCCGCTCGGTCATTTCCGTCTCAAGCGCGATCAAGGCCTGGGAAAGCGCTGCCGTGCGTTCCTGTACCCGCCGATCTAATTCATCATGCGCACGTTGTAGCCGAGCTTGGGACTCGCGCAAGGCAGCTTCGGCGCGTTTACGCTCGGTAATGTCCTGCGCCGCGCCGACGAAATCGACGGGGCGGCGTTCGTCATCGAAAAACGTCCGCCCGCGAGCCAAAACCCAACGCTCCACCTTGTCCTCGATGCCGACGACGCGAAACTCGGCTTCGTAACCGCCTTCGCCGTCGGGGTCAATCGCCTTGGCGACTTGCCGCTCGACGTATGCGCGGTCTTCGGGGTGCAGGCCGGCGGTGAAGACTTCGTAATCAACCTCCGCGTCGGGTGGCAAGCCCCACATCGCTTTTAACTCGGTCTCCCAAACAAGCGCGCCCGTCGCCGGATTCCATTGGTAGGGCGAAATTCGTGCGACGGCAACGGCGCTTTGCAGTTTGTTTTCGCTGGCGCGCAAGGCTTCTTCGGCGCGTTTGCGCTCGGTCAAATCAATGGCGAAGAAGATGCCCGCCCCCGTGCGCTCGTCGAAACGTCCGCCGCCGATCACGATCGGAATCGGTCGCCCGTCTTTGTGGAAAAATATTTTTTCGTAGGGCACGCAAGAGCCGTTGACTTCGACTTCGGCGACCGCCTGCAAATCTCGCTCGTGATATTTGGACGGCGTCAGTTCAACCCAACTTATCTTTCCAGCTTCGAGTTCTTCGCGCGTGTAGCCGATTAAATCGAGCAGCGCGTCGTTGGCGCCGACGAGGCCGCCCTGTTTCGTCCAAACGCCCATCGCCACCATATTGCTCAAGAAGATGCGGCGAAAACGCGCTTCCGATTCGCGCAAGGCTTCTTCGGCGCGTTTTCTTTCCGTGATGTCGTTGAAAATAAGCCCGACGCGCCGAAGCTGCGGGTCTTCGACGCGGAAAGCGTAAACATCATACCAGCGTCCGAGCTGCGCGGCTTCATTTTCAAAGCGCACCGGCTCGCCGGTCTTTGCGACGCGCCCGTAAATCTCGAACCAATACTCCTCGTGTTGCGGCACGATGTCGCGCATCCGCCTGCCCGCCGGGTTTTCGATTCCCGTCTGCCGCACGAACGACGGGCTGACTTGCAGAAAACGATAATCAACCGCCTTCCCGTTCTCGTCGAACAAAACCTCAATCGTGCAAAAGCCTTCGTCAATCGAATCGAACAGCGTGCGGTAGCGTTCTTCGGAATCGGCGATTGCCTGACGGGCGAACACTTGGACGGAGATGTCGCGAAAATAGCAGACCACCCCGTAGCGGCCGTCCGGCAGCGGAATGCGGTTTATCCGCCATTCGTAATACTCCACTGCGCCGCGATCGCGCCGTCGCTCAATCCGTTCGGGAGTCACATATGGCTCGCCGGTTTCGAGCGTATGGCGGAAGAGCCGAACGAGTTCATCGGCGTATTCACACTCCCAAAGAATGTGAATCACCTTGTCAAAGTCCCGCCCGATCAAATCTGGAATACCACCGAAGACTGGCAGCGCGGTCGGGTTGACCGCTCTGATGCGAAAATCCGCATCCACTAGATAGATGCCCATCGGCGTCTCGTCAAAGAGCGTCTGAAGCTGCGCCTTGCTGGCTCGCACCGATTCTTCCGCCCGCTTGCGCTCGATGAGGTCGGCAGCCTGTCGCGCCAGCACATCCAGCACACGCAGTTCGGGCCCGGACGGCTGATGGGGTTCGCGCCAATGCGTAGAAATCATGCCGACGATGTGGCCGTCGCGTGAAATCAGCGGGGTGGATTGCACCGCTCTGATGCCGGAACGACGAAAGGAATCGAGATCATCCGTGCCGGTGATAAAATCACAGGTTTCGACATCCGGCGTGATGACCCGCCCGCCCGTGCGCAAAACCTCGCCGCACGGGCTGCCTGAATCAAGGCGTACCCATTTCCAGAACGCCGCCGAGGCTGAGTCAAATCCCCTCCATGCCAGCAGCCGAAGCGCATTTTTTTCAGGATCAAGCATTTGCATGCTTCCCATATCGGAGCGCATCACGGCGATGACGGCATCGAGTATCTGCTCATACAGGGCGTCGATATTCTCTTCCTGGATCAACTGACAGCTGATGTGCTGTAACTGCTCGGCACCAGCCAGCTCTGCCGCCAGTTGCGCCTCGCTTCCGCGCAAATCCTCTTCCGCAGCGGCCCGCGCCTTCCACAGTTGCCAGCCCGCGGCCGCGAATTTGGACAGCGTCCTCACAAGGCGTTCGTCTTCAGCATCGAACTTCCGCTTTTCATCATGCGAGACGACCCACACGGTGCCGACCGGCCGATTCTCCACATGAAATGGAATGAGCAGCCCTTCCACGATGGGCGGATCTGCTTGTAACGCGGGGAAGGCACGCACTGGCATAGACAGCAACTGCGCGGCATTGCGGGCAATCGTCGTCCCGCAGGGACTGGCGTGATGCGGCATTGTGTAGTTTCGATACGGTGCATACATGCCCGCCAACGCTTCCCACCGAAACACGGCTTCTCCCTCATGATGTTCGAGCAAGCTGATGCCGGCCGTATCCGCCTTGCAGAGGTCCTTGGCGACTTCGACCAACTTTTGCAGAATGTTTTTGGGATTGTCGGCCATCTCCCGAGCTAATTCGGCTAGGGCGTGGTTCTCAGCCTCGTAATCGGGCGGCCGAGACGGTCGTCGAGTAAGCTCGGCCCCGATGTCGACTTCTTCCACGGTGATCTTGTTAATGCGATCCATAACGGCGGCCCAACGCGGGCGCTCGGCCAGACGCGGCCGGTTTAGATTCTGCCGCGATTACTCAGAGTAGATACGACTAGCTTTGGTCTTGGCGGATGAGGATGTCAAGTCGTAAAAATACGTCACTCAGCGCAACGCGGTGCGGGAGAAGCATGGAGTAAGTACGGAGCGAGCATGGCAAGAAGGATAAGACGCCATGACCGGCAGGAGGGAACCTCATCGGCCGCATGCGTCCGAAGGGGTATGAGCTATGACCGACTCGGCGCGCTACTCAAGGTTTCTCGGATCGATCAAGCTGTAATTCATCTAAATACCGCAAGACGGGGACAAAGCACAGAGACATTCACCGGGCGATTTGATAAATGACAGGCCGATAACGTGGCTCGGGGATTGTTCGACCTGCCAAGCGTGCGGCCTCTATCCACGCCTGCTTGGCGAGTTCAACTTCCGCGAGGGCCTGCTCAGGGGTGTCGCCAAAGGCCGAGCAGGAGTCCAGATCGGGAATATCCGCAATATATCCGCCGTCTTCTTCGCTGTAGAAAATATTAATGTGGTAGTCCTTCACGGTTCGTCCTCCAGGCGCAAGTTGCACCGCTCAACCAGCCGCAACCACTGTCGAATTTGAGAAAGCCGTTCGAGTAATTTCTTGCGCTGCATCGCCAGTGGACGACTAGACGGGTCCGCCTAAATACGGCGACATCGTACCATGAGGTTGAACCGATTTTCATATTCCATTGGTTGAAATAAAGTCTTCGTGACACTCACAATAAGGTGAGCCTTTTCACTTGAGGCAGGGCTTGTCCCTCCTCTGTAAGGAGGGGAAGGGGAGGTAGAGGCTCTACCCCACCGAGCCGCCCCTTACAAAGGGGAGGATGTATGTCCGATCACTGCTTGCGCCGGCCCGGCGCGAAGGTTCTTGCGGCTTGATTGAGATTCCCAATCAGCGCTTTCGGTGAGAACTGACGCCGCGATCGGGTTTCCGGCGAGGTGGCCGAACCGGCGACGTACGTGATCTCGTGCTCGGCGTGCTTCCTCGTCGTGACATCGCGCATCACGATAGTATAGCCATGGAGGTTGCCGCCCTCATCCTTCAAAATGGTCAGAATGACGCTTGCCATGAACCGCGTGCCATCCTTCCGCACCCGCAACTCTTCTTCTTCATAACGGCCGTCCCACGCCGCCGCTGCCGCTTCCAAATCTTGAAGGAGTTTATCGTGCGCGCCTTCTCCGAGCGAATAGAGACACGAGTAATTTTGCCCGATAATCTCTTCGGCACGATACCCGGTCATCGCTTCTGCCATGGCATTCCAACTCATTACGATTCCTTGAGGATCGAGCATAAAGATCGCGTAGTCCTTCACGCCCTCGACCAAGATACGGCGGCGATCTTCACTGGCTCGTAGCGATTCCTCCATCCGCCTGCGATCAGTAACATCCCAGCAGCAGCCGGTCATGCGAACCGGATCATTGTCGGACACGGTAAACCGCCCGCGCCCCGCCATCCAGCGGATCTGACCATCGGGACGAACCAGACTGAATTCACCGGCGTACTCGGCGCCCAATTGCAGAGCCCGCTCCCATTCCGCATGCACCCTGGCGCGATCATCCGGGTGCAGCACCGTTATAAAATCTTGATAGGTCGTTCCGAACGCGCCCAGCGGAAGCCCCGCGACCATTTCCCGCAAGCCGCCCCATCGCATCACGCCTGTCCGCATGTCCCATTCCCATGTCGCCATCTCCGCGGCCTCCAACGCCTGCCGCACCCGCGCTTCCTTGTCCTGAAGCGCGGTGGCCGCCTCGCGCAGCGCCTGATTGCGGTTGGTAAACCATGCCAGCAAAATGGCGCCGAACCACAGCAGGGCGATGCCCACACCCCGATTGATGAGTGCTATCTTCGGGTCGTTGTCCGGCGGAGAATAGAGCAATCCGAGAATGATCAAAACCGTGAACGCGAGCGCCACCAAGGAGGCCTTGACGACAGTCAGACGGCCAAGCCGCAAGAACCGCAGGGCATACCACATGGGAATGAAGTACAACAGCCACACGGCGAGCCCGCGCGGAGTCCACAAATCCAAGGCAAAGAACGCCCCGGTCAGAATCAAAAGGACGGCGGCATGAAGCCACGAGCGCCACCGGACCATCCCATCCCGAACACGCATAGGTCACTCCTTATATCTATGGGCGCACGAAGCAGGACGAATTCAAATGAATGAATTATACTCATTCAGATATTCACCCGCCATCAGCCAAACACGGACAAATTAGTAGCCCGAACGGCGTGCATCAGTTTATCGCTGATGCGCGTTTCCGCGCTATCGCACGCTACCGCCCGGCCATGATAAGAACGGGTCATTCCAGAAGCAAGAAAAAGCTGTTACAGAAGTAAAGAAGACATGCCACCTCGAAAGAAGGACTCTTCTAACTTCGGCTGGAGAGTACCGCATGGCGTCTACGACCCCAGGGTGGGCCTCATACTGCGCGCTCTATTACACCCTATCACTCCTCCTCTATAAAAAAGTGCTGCGGGATATCAATCACTGAGGAGGAGGGGTTGGGGTGACCCTCTCACTGCGCGCGTCCAACGAGCACTTTCTTAACGTGCGCGTTGCGCGAGCAAAGAGGATTACCCCGACCGCTCCTCCTCTACCGCTAACATCTTCACCGCCCGCAGCACCTCCGCTCTTCCTCCTATTCTTTATCAATTTCTTTATCAATCTCCTATAAAAGTGCTGCAGGATACTACCATTGAGGGGAATCACCGGGGTGGGCCTCATACTGCGCGCATCGAGCGAGCACATTCTGATCGTGCGCGCTCTGCGAGCACTGAGGCTCACCTCGGTGATTGCCCCTCCTCCTCTAGCCTCTGCCACGCCCGCAGCACCTCCGCCACGCTCCACGCCTGCGCAATGCATCCCCGCGGGGTGTACGGCGCTTCCGCATCGAAGATTTCGCTGATGGTGCCGATGCCGGCGTCGCGCAGATGCGCTTCGAAGCCGTGCAGCATCGCGCGGGCCTTTCCCAGATCGCCGTGCACCTTGAGCCAGGCATCGAGAAAATGCCCGATGAGCCAGGCCCAGACCGTCCCTTGATGGTATGCCGCATCGCGCGCACGGAGATCACCGAAGTACATCGGCTTGTAATCTCGGTGCCCGGGG
>DATFCE010000290.1:0-8660 GCA_035253365.1 Nitrospiraceae bacterium | reverse complement strand
CCCCCCAAGCGGGTCGAATGCTGATGTTCTGGGAACCTGTCGGATCGGAGGCCACGAGGTGCCTATTTATTCATTGACAACCCTTGGTCTCACGCCGCCTCAGCCCCCACTCATCGGGGCACCATCACATTGAGTCCCAATGCCTAGGAGGGCATATGCCGAAGATTCTGGTTGCTGACGATAGCATTACGGTTCGCAAGGTCGCCGAGCGTTTACTGACGGAAGCGGGCTTAGAGGTCGCGTTGGCGGCCAGTGGAGAAGAGGCCTTGGCATGGCTCGCGAACGAAACACCCGACTTCATCGTGACCGACGTCATTATGCCGGACAAAAGCGGCTATGACGTGTGCAAGTTCGTGAAGTCCCATGCCGTCCTCTCCGGGACGCCGGTCCTATTGATTTCCGGCATCGTCAATGAGGATGTCACGCGCAAAGCCGAGTCGTGCCGGGCGGATGGCGTTTTAAAAAAACCATTCCAAGGCGCGTCTCTCCAAGACCGAGTCCTGGAGCTTCTTGCCAAGCGAGGAGATAAAATACCGGTGGATTCTGTTCATTCGGCGCAAGAGGCAGTGGCCGCGGAGCCTTCGTCGGCATCCCATGAATCCTTGGAACAGGCCCCCATATCGCAGTCGGTGGAAGGAAGTGTTACGCCTGAGAATATTCAGGATCCTGCGGCACCGCCGGCCACGGCCCCTCACGCGAGTCAGAAGGTCTTTCGGATTACAGAGGAGCAGTTGCACGGATTCCGCCAATCCGCCGGACGAATCAAGGAACTGGAAACACTGTTGCAGGATGAAAAAACGCGCGCCGATCGCCTCGTCGAGCAGGTGGAAGCTGCCCAACAAACAGCGCGCCGCTTGCATGAGATGGAAGCCGCCTTGGCCGATCGCGAACAGCGATCAGCTGAAGAGGCTCTCCGTGGGCAGGCCCATGAAGCATTGGAGAGCCGAAACAAGGAACTGACCGCCACACTGACAGAGCAGCAGCAACGAATCTCCGAATTGACCGATCAGCTTAATCGCTTTACGGGATTGGAAAGCCTCAATAAAGAACTGGAGGCCTCCGTCGAAGACCTCCGCGCACGTCTGTCACGAGCCGAACATGATTCTTCGACCGGCAAAAGCAACGGCGACGGCGTTCCCCGACTTCAGGCCCTGATTTCAGAACAGCATCAACGTTTGTCGGAACTTGCCGATCAGGTGATCCGATATAGTGAAGCGGAAACAAAAATCAAAGCGTTGGAGACCTCGCTGGAGAACGAACAGAGCCGCGCAAATGACATGGCGCAACGGTGTGCCGAACTCGAACACGCTTCTGCCGGCGCCACCATGAGACTGGAAGATATGACCAAGCTGCTGGCCCAGATTGCCCGCCTTGCCAGACCCGAAGAGCATCAGAATAGCGCTTCGTCTTAAGCCGCCATTGCGACCGGCAGCGCATCAGTGAAGGCCAATCCGGATGTCTATCTCTCCGCATGAAGATCAATTTCTCGACGAAGTGTTTGGATTATTCGCGCTCGAGGCACAGGAGTGGATTGCTCAATGCAAAGCCGCCCTTTCGGAATTGGAAGGCCAGTCTCCGGAAAACCGGCACGCGAAATTCTATGAGACGATTCTCTGTGCGATCACTAATTTGGGCGGCTCCGCCGCTACGGTTGAACTCCCGGCGCTTGAAAAGCTGGCGTTTGCTCTCGTTCCATTGCTGCAGACCATGCAAGCGCTCGGCCCTCGCTCGCCCGGCGAACAATTGGCGGCGCTTCGTGAAGGTCTGGATGCCATTACTCAGGGAATCAAACATCTCGAGGAGGCGAAGAACGGCATCGTCCCGGACCTCGACCGAGTGCTTCAACGGCTTATCGACGCTGGAAGCTTGCCGGGCACGGATCCAGCCGCGAGGGAAACGAATGTCCTTTCCCCCTATCCGGATGTCGACCAACAAGTTCCGTCGGCGCCTTCTCCCGTCGCATTGTGGGAGGCGCTTCGCCATTTGGAGCGTGAGCGATCCAATTCTGCGGAACCAACCAGGCATCTCGCCGAAGCGGTCTTGAAACAAGCCAAGGACGAACAGCGTCAGGGGCACAACGGATCTCACCCCGACCTCTCGACCATTGCACAGATTCTTCATGATCTGGAAGCGCGGGATGAACAATTTCTTCAAGATCTTCATCAACGACTGCCGGCGATTGAAAGCCTTCTCTCGGAGTTGATGGCCTATCAAGCAGACAGGCGGGATTCTAATCCCGTGACGGCCGAGGTGCTGCAAGAGATTCGTCTGTTGCACGATGCCGCTCGGGCGCTCGATGCGAAAACAATCATGGGGTTCTTTCATGGTCTTCAAATGTTCGTCGGCATTCTCAGTAGCAAAGGAGTATCCGTCCTTCCTCAACGTATTGACGCCGTTCTCTCGCGACTCCGCTCCATCGTGCCTTTAGCGCAGCAGTGGGTCGAGATAGGAAAGCAGGATCGCGCCAGCATTCAGAGACTGGTGAATTCGTGATCGATTCCCACGGCGGCCGCCGCCCTTCACCATATCCGATGAGCCCCCGTATATGGACGCCAATCTTTCCGTCACAACAAGACGCCTTAACCATCTAAATTCACAGTGTTTTTAGAGCCTAAAATTTGAGCAGTCTGCTATTATCGGCGCTTAGCATACCCGGCTTCTCTCGATACACAAGGTTATCCACAGACGATCCACAATTTTTGTGGACAGAGAAGAGAACGGGTTCCGGCATTCAAAAAAATCGGGAAGAAAGAGCGAGGGTTTATGTACATTTTTTGAGGGGCTGCTATAATGCGCCCCGCATTCTTACCGACGTGACCATCCCTCCATGCCGAAAATTATCACTTCCCGCCGACGTGAAGGCACGCAGGACAAGGCGATCGAGTATATCAAGAGCCATATTCTCTTTCCCTCAGGTTTGCTGGGAATGATTTTTATGGTATCGGGCATGGCCTCGTTGGCGTACCAATTTATGGCGCTGTCCTATGACAGCGAAACGTTCGTTGAAACGGTAGGGCTTCTCACGATGGGAGCTCTTCTTGGCTGGGGACAAACGCGTTATCACCAACACGTACTTCGCGAAGATCCAATCTATTTTGCGGAACGGATGCGTGTCTACTCAAGAACCGCGCCAAAGCGGAGTCGAAAGGAGCCATCGCTTCCGACGGGTGAGCATGGCGTTCAACGATTCATCCCGCTCTATTACATGCTGGGCATTGTTCTATTATTGGGAGTCTCGGCTTGGGCCTCTATGTTCGGCCGAACCTATTACGTGGCGGCGTTTCTGATGCCATGGGCAGGATTCTTCTGGGCCAAAATGTTTTTCTGGCGCGGGCTCTTGAGGGAAGTCAAAAGTAAAAAGTAAAAAAGGAAAAAAACACATCCTATTTTTTACTTTTGGGTTTTACCTTTTTACTTTTTCCCTCGAGCGCTTTTACCCGCTGTTCCAGCGATCGAACTTGCTGGCGCAGTTCCGGGAGACGAGGGATGACGGCTTGGGCCTTGATGGAGACTTCATGCGGCATGACCGGCGCGCCGGACACGATTTGGTTGGGACTCAACGAACGGTTGACCCCGGAACGGGCGGCAATCATCACACGGTCGCCGATCTCGAGATGATCTGAAAGCCCTGCTTGCCCCCCGACCATGATGTAGCGTCCGAGCCGCGTGCTGCCGGCGATGCCGACCTGTGCCGCCAAAATACAATCTTCGCCGATGGTGACGTTGTGCGCGATTTGGACGAGGTTATCGATCTTTGACCCGCGTCTGATCAGCGTGCGACCGAACGTGGCGCGATCCACCGTGACATTGGCTCCCACCTCCACATCGTCTTCGATGACGACGATGCCCAATTGCGGGATTTTGTGGTGCCGGCCTTCATGTTGAACGTAGCCAAATCCGTCGCTTCCAACGACAGTTCCGCTATGGATCACGACCCGGCTGCCGATGATACATCCCTCGCGGACCGTCACGTTCGAATACAAAATGCTGTCGTCGCCGACCACGACATTCTCGCCGATGAACACGCCGGGGTAGAGCGTGACGCGGGCGCCGATGGTGGCGCCGTCTGCCAGGGCGACGAACGGCCAGATGGAGACCTCAGCCCCGATTTCGACGCGCTCGCCTCGACTCACGTGCTCGGATATGCCTCGCGCGCGATAGTCAGCCAGGAAAAAACGCCGTGCGATGCAGGTAAAGGCGTAAGCGGGATGTGGCACGATGATTTGCGGACGTTCCAACTCGGCAATGTGTCGATGCGTGACAAAGGCGGAAGCTTGCGAGGCCAATGCCTCCTTTAGCAGACGATCGGTCGCCACATACGCAAGATCGCCTTCGCCCGCTTCCCCGAGGCTCGACAGGCCCGTCACGATGGTGTCTCCAGCCCCGAGCAATTTTCCTGCGACCGCCTGGGCCATGTCGTCCAGGCGTATCGATCGTGAAAGCGACGCCGGCATGGGCACTACTTGGCCCTCTTTGCCGTGGGTTTCTTCCGCGGGGTGGGGCGAGCGGTCGATGCACGAGCCCGCACAGGCGCAGGCGCAGGGGTGGGGAGTCTGCCTTCTACGTAAGCGATGACGTCTGCGATCGTGACCAGCCGCTGCAAGTCCTCATCGGGAATCTGGATATCAAACACTTCTTCAATCCGAAATAAAAGCTCAATCGTCGCCATGGAATCCAGCCCCAGATCATCGCGGAGCGACTGCTCAGGGCGGATGGAGGAAGGAGATCGCTTGAGATAGTCGGCCAGCGCGATGCGAATCCGATCTTCTACGGTGGATGGCGTCATGTGTTAGAACCTATGAGTGATGATCGTATTTCTTGAAAACGACGGCCGCGTTATTGCTGCCGAAGCCAAAAGCGTTCAAAAGAGCGACGTGGATCGGCCGCTGTTGCAAGGCGGACGAGATGCCCGGGAGGGCGCACGCCGGATCAGGGTCCTCGTAATTGGCCGTGGGGTGAATTTGCCCTGTCTCCAATGCCAACGCGCAGACGATCGAGCCGATCGCGCCGGCAGCCCCAAGCGTGTGTCCTACCATGGATTTGGTCGCGTTAATCAGCACTCGTTCGGCACGCCGCTTAAACACCTGCCGCACCGCCTTGACTTCCACGGCATCCCCGATGGGCGTCGACGTGGCATGCGCATTGATATAGTCGACACGCGAGGCGGAAATCTCCGCGTCCCGAAGCGCCAGCATAATCGTCGTGGCGACCTCCCGGCCATCTTCACGCGGGATCACCATGTGGTGGGCTTCACTGGTGGCGGCATAGCCGGCCACTTCCGCATAGATTCTGGCCTTTCTCTTTTTTGCATGGTCGAGGGATTCGAGGATCAGCGCTCCCGCTCCCTCTCCCATGACAAAGCCGTCCCGCGCGCGATCGAAGGGACGAGACGCGCGCTCCGGCACGTCGTTAAAGCGGGTGGACAGAGCGCGCAATGAACAAAAGCCCGCAAAGACCAGCGGTGTGATGCTGGCATCGGCTCCTGTCGTAATGACCACATCGGCTTGGCCGGAACGAATACAGTTCAGAGCGTGACCGACCGCATGGGCGCTGGATGAGCAGGCGGTTGAGATCGTGACATTCGGTCCCTTGGCGCCGTGCGCCATGGCGACAATGCCTGAAGCGGAATTGAGGGTAATCATCGGGATAAAATTCGGATGCACGCGATTCGGTCGCTGGGTCCGATAGAGTTGAGTAATCTCGCGCTCCCCCATGACCATGCCGCCCATGCCGGCGCCGACAATCACGCCGACGCGATGCGGTGGTTCTCGATCCATCCGCAAGCCCGAGTCGACTACGGCTTCCTTCGTGGCCACGAGGGCGAATTGTGCGTACCGATCGACCCGTTCAGCATGCGTGGTGTCCAGATATTGAGCCGGATTAAAATTCAGCACCTGCCCGGCGACCCGGCATCGATAGGTCTCCATCGGAAAGTCGCCGAACGAGGGAATGGCGGTAATCCCGCTTCGTCCCTCCAGCGCCGCTTTCCAAAATTGCCCCACGCCGACGCCGATTGGCGAGACGATGCCGAGTCCTGTAATGACGACACGCGTCTTCATGATAGTAAGCCCCGAAGTCTTTTACTCCCAAGGTGCCAATCCAGTCAACTCGCCGCAAAGGGTCCGGCACGAGACGCGACGCAATTAGACACGTGAGGGTTTCGTTGTTAATGACTCACCTTCAAAAAAAGATAGGTGCCGAATGAAAGAAACAGCAGATTCGCAATCCATCCGGCCACGACAGGATCGAGCGCTCCGCTGCGTCCGAATGCGATCGCGACCGAATGGGCCGTCCAATAGAGAAAGCCGATCACCAAGGCCTGCCCGATGCCGATGGCCATCCCACCGCCGCGTGTCCCGCTGCGCCGCAAGCTCAGCGCGATCCCGACGACAGCCATCACCACGCTAACGAACGGAAACGCGATCCGCCCATGAAAATCCGTGAGCAGGCGAGCCACTTGATATCCATCCTTCTCCAACCGCGCAATCCGGGACCGCAGATCCATTAACGACCGTTCGTCCGTTTCGACGGAAAGCCAATTGGTAAAGTCCTGCGGCTCATGGGACAGCGCGAGCGGTTGGGTGAGAAAAGTCTCGGTGCGGATGCCGCCATTAGGTTGTAGTATCCTCCGCAAGCCCGCCTGCATGACCCATCCGTCCGCCGTATAGCGGACTTCCTGAGCCTCGGTTATCTCCTTCAGCCGGAAATCGGGGCCCAACTGATACAGGTGGACTCCCCGCAATGTCGCGCCGTTCGGTTCGATCGCTTCGACATTCATCAAGGTTTGATTTTCGATCTGCAGCCAGGGGCGGAGCGATTTGATGGCGGCCGTCGCCGATTTTTTTTCAATGAGGGTGGTCTTGACATATTCGGCCCGTGCCGTCGACAGCGGGATGACAATCGCGCTTAGGCCAAAGAGGCAGACGGCCACGGTCAGGGAAAACAACAGAAACGGCATCGCGGTGCGGGCCAGGCTGATCCCGCAACTCCGCATGGCGGTGATCTCATGATTTTTGGAAAACATTCCGAGCGTCAAGAGCGTAGCCATGAGAATGGCGAGCGGAGCGATTTGAAAGGAAATCGCGGGCGTCCGGAGTAAAAAATATCCCAAGGTATGAAGCGCTTCCGCATCGAAGCGGATGAAGCGGCGGACTTTTTCAAAAAAATCCACGACCAGGTAAACGGTCATGAGGCTGGCAAAACACATCAGGAAGACCTTGACGTATTCCCGCAAGAGATATCGAAATAAGATCGTCATACGATCACCGCCGGTTGACCCGGTGAAAGAGCACGACCGTCGTGACCAAGAACAGAATGTTGGGCAGCCACGCTCCCGCGAAGGGCGAGAGGATCAGAGTTGTCACTAAAAATTCGCACAGCACGTTCAGCACATAATACAGGATGATAATCATCACTCCGGCGGCAAAGCCGCCGATACGGCCCGAGCGCTTGGAGACAATGCCGACCGGCACACCCAGCATGCCGAAAATCAAAGCCGCCGTCGGGAAGGCTAGATCTTTGTAGGATTCCATGAGGCGCCGCAACGCCCCCGTATCTTTCCAGCCCGAGCGATTCAGTTGGTCGATGACGGCTGCCCGGGACGGGCGTTCATCGATGGGAGCGTACAGGCTCTGGTCCAGGCTGAGCTTTAGATCATACGACGAAAAGGTCACTTGATGATATTGATCGAGGTCATGCGGCCGGCTATGCACGGTGCCGTTCAAGAGCCGGATGCCCACCTGATTGCGTCCGATGTCGCTGAGGAGCGTATAATCCGCGGCGACAATGATCCGCGATTCCCCCGGATTCCGCTCGTCGGAGATGAAGATACTGCCCACTTTGCCGGAGGACGTATCCGCCACGTACACCACCATGCGGGGAACCGGTTCATTAAACACGCCCTTGTCCAACGCCAGTGTCAATTGATCGCGAAGCAGGTTCAACGCGAGCTTTTTTAACGATATGCTGGTCCACGGCTGACCCCATTGGGAAAGTACCAACGTCAATCCAAAGACCAGGCAAGAAAAGACCAACACCGGAACGGAAAGACGAAGAAGGCTTAACCCCGCCGCGCGCATCGCGACCAATTCCTTATCGTACGAGAGCCTGCTGAAGGCGGTAATGGAAGCAATGATGCCGGCAATCGGCAATGTCAGAACCAGGAATGAAGGCAGGAGATGGATGAACACTTTCAGGATGGCGCCGAGCCCGATGCCTTTGGACACAAAAAGTTCGACGAGGCGCAGCAGTTCCTTCGTCAACATGACGAAGCACAGGGCCCCCACGCTGATCCAGAATGGAGGAAGCAATTCAGTGAAGATGTAGCGGTCGAGGATCTTCAGCAATGGCACCCGTCGGGATGAGCGTTCGCCACTATAGACCATTGCTGCAAGCCTGTAAATTCCGGGCGGCGATCACGCTACAGGTCGAATGAAATAGGGTGGCATGAAAAACCGTCATTGACAAGCCTAGGGCTTTATGCTAGATGCATCTCCCGATTCATAGGGTCGCTATGCACGTTTGTATCCGTTGTTCAGTGCCGTAGGAGGGAATCCTTCTGCGGTATTTTTTTGTGGGGCCCAGGCCTCAACCAGTCAGCGTCAACGTGGGGGAGTGAGGGTTTCAGAAAAGGAGGATCGTGTGAAAAGCAAGGGCACAGT
>DATFCE010000289.1:0-8473 GCA_035253365.1 Nitrospiraceae bacterium | reverse complement strand
AATCCCGGTGGATTCGACTATGCGACCTACCTCCAACGCCAGGGCATCGATGCTGTCGCATCGATATCGGGCCCCGGAAAGTTGAGAATTCTTCAACCCGAGGCCAGTGCCGCGCAATGGCTCTCGTGGACATGGATTGATGAATGGCGGGATCGAATCCGCGAGGCTGCCATGACATCCTTGACCGGGTCCGCGTTGGGGCTCTATCTCGGCATGGTGATCGGAGAACCCGATTATCTGACCCCCGAGGTACGCGATCTCTTCATGGCGACGGGAACCGTGCACATATTGTCTATTTCAGGCTCGCACCTCGGCTTAATCGCCTTTCTTGCCTATGCCGTGGTGTCGGCAATCTGTCGCCGCCTGCCGGCTTCGTGGCTCTTGTCCCTGTCACGGCACATCACACCGACTCGCCTCACGGCGCTGGTCACCGTCGTGCCCGTCACGTTCTACACTCTGTTAGCCGGCTCGCAGGTCGCCACCGTTCGGTCGTTGATCATGATCCTGGTCTTTCTGCTGGCCGTGTGGCTGGGACGCGAAAATTATCTCCTGCCGGCGTTGGCCGGCGCCGCGTGGTTGATTCTCTTAAGCGATCCTCGCGCGCTATTTGACATTTCCTTTCAACTGTCCTTCCTGTCAGTCTTAGCCATCGCATTGACTGTGGCTCGACAAGCTCGCAATCCTGAATCGGATGCTGAAATGCTCACGTGGCTCGCCAAATCATGGAAGTGGTTGCGGACCTATCTTCTGATCAGCGGTGCGGTGACCGTGATGACACTTCCGATCGTGGCATATCACTTCAACCAGATCGCATGGCTTGGGGTCCTGGCGAATCTGGTAGTCATCCCGTATGCCGGTTTTGTCGTGGTCCCGCTCGGATTGGGGTCGGCGTTGTGGTTACTGATCTCAGGAAACGAAACCTTGCCGGCCGCCTCAATCAACCAAGCTGTGTCGGATGGGCTGGTACAGGTTGTCGAGGTCTTGGCAAAAATCCCGGGCGCCGAATGGCATGTTGCGTCGCCGGCGGTGCCGGCTCTCGTTGTCTTCTATGTCACATTGATCCTTGTGTGGCGAGGCCATCGCATCCTATGGCTGCCAGGGAGCGCGGCAGCGCTTGGTGCGTTGCTCGTGATCTGGTGGGTCTGGTCACCACGAGACTGGTCCGACGGAGAGACGCTTCGCGTGACGTTTCTGGATGTCGGGCAGGGCGATGCCACGGTCATCGAGCTTCCCGATGGCCGGACCATTCTCATCGATGGCGGAGCAGCGTACGAGACGCTGGATATGGGAAGAGCGGTGGTGGGGCCGTTTCTATGGGATCGTGGCATTACCCGGCTCGACCATGTCATCGGGACGCATCCCCAACTTGATCATGTGGGCGGACTGGCTTGGACCGTGCGAAAGTTTCGGGTCGGCCGGTATTGGGGGAATGGGCTCAGCCGGGAGGAGCCATTTTATCAGCGCCTTCAAGCTAATCTTGCGGTGGAAGGGCTGCATGAGGAGGTGGCCGAAGCCGGACGCCTGATCATCGATTCCGGTCCATGCCGGCTGCGAGTGTTGAATCCGCCGGACGGTCGGCAGGCAGCACCGTCACCCATCCACGCGCACTCCGGGGCAATGATGAACAATCTGTCGGTCGTCACGCGCTTGGACTGCGGGCTTCATTCGTTTCTCTTTCCCGCTGATATTGAGGCAGAGACGATTGCGAGGTTGCAAAAAAGCGATCCTCAGTTCACCGCCCGTGTGATCAAAGTTCCTCATCACGGGGCACGGAGCTCATTGCACACGGAATGGATCAGCCGTGCTCATCCGGAAGCTGCCGTCATTTCGGTGGGTCGCGCGAATGCCTATGGCCATCCGGCTCCCGCGGTGCTTCACACCTATGAAGGAGAGGGGATACGTGTGTTCCGGACCGATCGGCAAGGCGCTATTCAAATTACGGCAAGGCTTTCATCTTCCGCATTGGAAATTGAGTATGCCCGTGCGGCTCGACTCCAGCCAATCGGTCTGGATGCTGCCATACCCGCCGCTGAAATGCTCAATCTGAGGAAGCTGATGAAAGCGTGGCTGGAGTTTTAAGCTTGCCGCCGTTACTGATTCGATCAAGGTCCAGATCCGTGTAGGAGGGGATGTGCCGGAGGTCTTTGATTTCCCTTTGGTAGCGGCTCACCGTGGCCTTTAACATCTTATTTTGACTTTTTATCTCTTCATACTCGCTTTGTAAGGCGCGTTTTTGGACAGCTAGGTCTGCGATCTTTTGCTCCATGGCCGTATGCTCTGGCTGCTTGATCAAGACTGAACTGCCGACCTGCTCCACGCCTCGCTTCTCTCGTACCCGCTGCAGATCCTCGCTCAGCGAGTCGGCGCTGGCCGTCAGCTTCTCGTTGAGATCCCGAAGACTTTTAACTTCCTGCTCCAAAGCGTTCTTCCTTGAGCGAACGGTTTGGATGTTGGCCTCGACTTCTTCCGTACTTCGGACGAGCTGACACGGAGAGGTACACCCACACAAACCCACGGTAACGAGCAAGCCGATGATCGTCGTCGAACGCGCCATCATTGCTTCACCAAAAAGTGGACGGTGCGGTTCTTAGCCCAACAGGCCTCATGGTGCTCCCCGCACATCGGTCGGTCCTTGCCGTAACTGATCGTCTGGATGGAGGCTGACGGGATTCCGAGATTGATCAAGTATTCTTTGACGGTCTGCGCGCGGCGTTCGCCCAGCACGAGGTTATAGTCTCTGGTTCCAACTTCATCGCATCGCCCTTCCAGCACCACCGCGTATCCGGGATCATCGGCCTCTTTCAGGCGCATGGCATTGACCTCCACCATGGCCTGCGCATCAGTGAGGAGTGTAAATCGGTCGAATCGGAACGGAATATCAAACAGGTACATCGACGTCTCTGAAGTCTCATCCTGAGAGCTCAACATCGCCGGAACTTTACCGGCAAGATGCGGATCTGATTTCGACGAACCCGCTGCTCGGGAACTTGCCGCGGCCGGCAAATGCGCCAAGGGGTCCTCCACACGCTCTGCATTGAGGGCCAGATCTGCATCGACAGTAGAATGTGTGTGACCGGCGCAACCCGCGCCGAAGACTACTAAACTCATCGCCAGTGCCATTTGAAAGATTACCCGACTCATAGGAGACTCCTGTGACAGTAGGTTCCAGTGATGGAAGGACGTGAAGATACAAAAATTATAGCTGCAGATCGTATACTGGCAATCTCTCCCAGCATGAGAGCGATCCGGGTCCGTCGTTTTCTTGTGGAAACAGCCTAACCGGCCGATCAAAGTTGAACACAAAGCAGCACAAGACCTTAATTTTCTTATCGCCTCAGTGCTATGATCAGCCCCTTTCCGCCGAACCTTCTGGAATAGAGAAAGGATGGGAATGATGATCCCGACCGTTGAGTGGAAAGACGGCGCGGTGCGGCTGCTGGATCAGAGCCGGCTGCCGGAGCACGTGGAATTTCTGAACTGCCGGGATTACCAGACGGTGGCTCGCGCAATCCGGGAGTTACGGGTGCGCGGCGCGCCGGCGATCGGTGTCACGGCGGCAATGGGGGTGGCGCTCGGCGCGCAATCGTTGTCAGCGGAATCGCCCGACGAATTCGCGAAAAGCGTTCTGGCGATTTGCGATCATCTCGCCGCGACCCGCCCGACGGCGGTGAATCTTTTCTGGGCCATCGAACGGATGAAACGGATACTGGAAGAAACCCATGGCCTCTCAGTGGTAGAACGCCAGCGCCGGCTACTGGAGGAATCGCAGACTATTCACGACGAAGACATTGCGTTGAACAAGGCGATGGGGCGGCATGGCGCTGCGCTCGTGACCGCCGGGCAGACCATCCTGACGCACTGCAATGCCGGGGCTTTGGCGACGGCCGGATATGGCACGGCTTTGGGTGTGATCCGCGCCGCATGGGAGGAAGGAAAAAAGATTCAGGTTCTCGCGGACGAGACACGTCCAGTCCTCCAAGGCGCGCGCCTGACCGCATGGGAGCTGATGCAGGATCAAATTCCGGTAACCTTGATTACCGACAATATGGCCGGGTCATTGATGCGGCAAGGGCTGATTCAACTCTGCATCGTCGGGGCGGATCGTATAGCCGCCAATGGCGATGTGGCCAATAAAATCGGCACCTATTCGGTTGCCGTGCTCGCGAAGGCGCATGGCATTCCGTTTTACGTGGCGGCGCCGTCTTCCACCATCGATCTCGCAACGCCGTCCGGCGATCAAATTCCAATCGAACAACGCAATCCACAAGAAGTCACGACCATTCACGGCAGCCATCCCATCGCACCCACCGGCGTGGATGTTCTGAATCCCGCCTTCGATGTCACGCCTGCAGAATACATCACCGCCATTATTACAGAGCGGGGTGTGTTCAAACCCAGCGAACTGGCCGAGCGATTCCAGTGACAATCTTGATATGACGAGAGGGGAAGAGGAGAAGCCATGCGACGCGATATCAAAGCAGCCGGCTTAGTACTTCAGGAGGAACCATCGCTCGTAGTTCGGGGTAGGCCTCCAGGAGCCTGGCAATATCTGCAAGGTCCTTCTGGCGCTTACTTGCTCGGCGTCCCGGATCGAGTACCGCCCAGGTCTTGTCTTACAATACATCTTCGAGCCGCGCGACAGGCAGCCTAAGGCCCAAAACTTCGCGCATCTCGGCCTGGTCAACAAATACCGCATATCCAGGATCGGTCTGAAATTGAACACGAAGGTCCGATCCTTGAGCGGATGTTACAGCGGGATGGTGCTGCTTGTGAATGAGTGTTCCCTCCAGGGCCGTATTTCTAACATAGCGATCGAAGTCGGTCCTTGCACGCCGCAATACGGCTTCTCTATAATGCTCAAACTTTCCTGTTCACTCTTTAGAGAAAGGAGTGTTGCTCGCAATGACTGAACGAACGCTCGCGATCATCAAGCCGGACTCGGTCAATAAGGACGCGATCGGCGATATCATCAAACAATACGAAGGCGCCGGGTTGCGTCCGGTTGCGATCCGGATGATGCGACTTTCCAAAAGCGCAGCCGAAGGGTTTTATGCGGTACATCGCGAGCGTCCGTTTTTCGGGAGCCTGACCACGTTCATGTCGTCGGGGAGAGTCGTGGTTCTCGTCCTAGAAGGCAAAGAAGCGATCAAACGCCATCGCGAATTGATGGGAGCGACCGATCCGGCCAAGGCCAATCCCGGCACGATTCGAGCTGCGCACGGGACAAATATTGAATTCAATGCCGTTCATGGGTCCGATTCGCCCGAGACGGCGCAATTCGAAATCGGGTACTTCTTTTCCGACATGGAGCTAAGCGGATAATTGCCCGGCGTATTTCCAAGTCGGACGCACGCCGGCCAGCGCTGTCCTCTACCTTTCGGACTGCCCCTCGGCCTTCTCAGTGTCTCTTTCTTGCTGTTTGTCGCTTGTGCGAGTCCGCCTCCCGATCTCACACCGCCACAAGCTCACAATGTTCCGCGCAGTCCCTTCCGAATCGCAGTCCCGTTAAATGCGGCTCCAGATCAGTCCTCGACCCCGGCCACACTCGTCCGGCACACCGGCCTCTCCATTGTGCCTGTGGATGTTCCGAGCGGCCTTGAGCTTGAGGCATGGGTAGAATCACTGGCCCATGCCGGTGTGACGCTGATCTTGTTGGACGCAGGAACACGCGAAGGCGTGAGACTTCTCGATGAGACGCGTCCGATGGAAGGTCTTGGGAGCGTGTATTTCCGAACCGGCTTGGCTCAGACGGCTCGGGACGTCTTCGGTGAGGTGGTTCCGATCGCTCACCGATATGGTCTATCCGTCTTTGCCGCTGTGTCGCTCCGGCGCATGAATTGGATCGATCCGACGCTCGGATGGATGGATCGTGCCTATGACCCGGTTCAGCAGCAGCTCCGGATCACGCCGTATTTAGATGTCTTTCATCCGGCGTTTCAAGAATACTTGACGGGACTGTTTCTCGATTTAGCCGATACAGGAATCAATGGCGTCTTGTTCCGAAATGACGCTCCGCTTGGACCTACGGACGGCTTCAGCGTATTCGCACTGCGAGGATTCGAGCGGGATTTTCAGATCAAGGCCGATCCGGACAAACTGGCACCGATCCCTGTTCGCGCGTCGCCGATCACAGAAGAAGGGGTGCAGCCTCAGGTATTCAAACCGAACACAGCCCCGGAGTTTTGGCAATGGGCGGGATGGAAGGCCAGGGAGATGATCAAGCTGACCGTGAAGCTGGAGGACGCTATGCGCTCGCATGCCCCGAACCTGTCCTCTGCCATCGAAGTCCATCCGGAAGCGGTCATCGATCCGCTCATCGCGCTCCTGCAATATGGGGAGGATTTGCTGGATGCGAAGCGCAACGGAATTCAATTCTTTTTTATCCGCACGCAGAATGCGCAAAATGCCCCTGCGGCACCGTTTCTCGATCGCATGGGGCAATTGGTCGGTCAAATGGAACGCATCTGGATATCTGTGCCGCTTCCGGGCGGTGACACCCGAAATCCCGACCAATGGCCGCCGTTCGCAAAAGAGCGGGAAGGATTGGAGAGGGGAATCGGCTTGATTTACATGGGGAACTAAACTAAGCTCGCGCATCCGAAAAGGTTGAGGCTAAGGTCGAGGATGCGGTTAAAAGCTTCTCTTGGCACGAGCCTTTAATCTCAACCTTAACCTCAACCTTGTAGGGGAACCTATGGTGCCGAAAGACCTCCGCTATCATCACGAACATGAATGGGTCCGAGTCGACGGTCAACACGCCACGGTGGGGATCAGCCATTTCGCGCAGGATGCGCTGGGTGATATTGTCTTTATCGAGCTGCCGAAGGTCGGTATGACCGTCAGCGCGGGGCAGCAGATCGGAGAAGTCGAATCCACCAAGACGACCTCGAATCTGTACACACCGGTCAGCGGGAAAATCACTAAAACCAATCCGGATCTGAAAGACCACCCTGAAGCCGTCAACAGCGATCCCTATGGAAAGGGCTGGATGGCGGTCATTGAACTATCCGACCCCACTCAAGTTAATTCCCTCATGACGGCGGAGCAGTACGAAAAGTTTTTGACCTCGCAAAAAAAGTAAGATTTGGTGATCTGGCGATGTGGTGATTTGCTAAAACCTAGAAAACCTCGAGTCGATCAATTTTTTGATGAGTAAGCGCATTGTTATCATCGGGTCCGGTCCCGGCGGCTACGTCGCGGCGATCCGCGCAGCACAGTTGGGTGCGCGCGTCACGGTTATCGAAAACCAGGCTTTGGGAGGCGTGTGCCTGAACTGTGGATGCATTCCCAGCAAGGCGCTCTTGTCGGTCGTCGATTTGGGAGAGAAGGCCAACAAGGCGAGTGACCTGGGACTGAAGATAAACGGATCGCTCGGGTATGACCTTGAGCGTATGGTGCGGCGGAAGAATACGGTTGTTGAAGGGTTGGTTAAAGGAATCGGCACGCTCTTCAAGACCTGGGACATCAAGTATTTCCAGGGAACCGGCATGCTGATCGATGAACGGAACGTCCTGATTGCGCATCGCGATGGCACCGAGACGCCTGTCGAAGCGGACGCCGTCATTCTCGCGACGGGATCCTCGTGGCCGAATCTGCCGCTCTTCCCCGTGGACGGCCGGCAGATTATCACTAGCAAGGAAGCCTTGGATCTGACTGAGATCCCGGCGACCCTGCTGATCATCGGCGGCGGGATCGAAGGCTGCGAATTTGCCTCCCTGTATAGCGGCATGGGCACGCAGGTGACGATCGTGGAGATGATGCCGCGCCTCCTGCCGCTCGAAGATGAGGAGATTGCGGCGACGATCGCGCGCGAACTGAAGAAGCGCCGCGTCGAGATTCAGACAGGGACCACCGCCGAGAAAGTGGAGCGTCAAGACGGATGCCTGACCGCATTCTTACAAGATGGGACGGCCATTGAGGCGGAAAAGATCTTGGTCTCCGTCGGACGCGGATTCAACTCCAAAGGAATCGGGCTCGAAAAAGTGGGCGTGCAGATCGGCAAGCGAGGTGAAATTCTCGTCAACGATCGGTTGGAGACCAATGTGCCCGGCATCTATGCGATCGGTGATGTGGTCGGCAAGGCGATGCTCGCGCATGTGGCGTCGGCGCAAGGCAAGGTGGCCGTCGAGAACATCATGGGGCATCCGCGCGAGATCAATTACGATGTGGTGCCAGCCGGCATCTTTACGCTGCCGGAGATCGGCCGAGTCGGACTCACGGAACAGCAAGCGCGAGAGCGATGCAAGCAACACGGCAACAATCCCGATACGGCATTGAAGATCGGCCGATTCCGCTATGCCGCGCTGGGCAAAGCGCAGGCGGTTGCCGAGACCACCGGCTTCTTCAAGATGATCGCGGAGACCGAATCGGGAAAGATTGTGGGCGCTCATATCATCGGATCCCATGCGGCCGACCTGATTCACGAAGCGGCGCTCGCGATGCAGCTCGGCGCCACGGCATCACAGGTCGCGGA
>DATFCE010000288.1:0-3696 GCA_035253365.1 Nitrospiraceae bacterium | reverse complement strand
GCTGGCCTGATGAGGAAGCATGAAGGAGCTCAGTAGCCGAGCGACTACATCTTTACTCTTCTTATGGGTTGGCAGCAAGCCAAGGCATGATCCAAATTGCCTTGACGTTGAGAAGGCCTCGCCAGAATCACAATGCCGCCTCGGTGGCCGCAGCACCGATGTCGTGTCATCTCTTTCGAGAAGCGCGACCAATCTCCTCAGGGCGGGTGTTACGACCATAGTTGGCAAGGACTCTTGCCTCTCAACTCAGGAGACTGTGATGGACATATGACTCATGGATTTCCAGGTAGACAAGGTTCCGAATCCTCGAAGGGATTTTCCAAAGAGGCAAGTAAGAAGTCACGGGCTATCGCAGCATGGGTAGAGACCGAAAAGCTGCAGGGAATTTTCAATAGTTGGTACCACGGCTTGGTTGAACTGAGAGATTGCGATGGCCGTTTCTCTAAGCCGACTCCTTTTAAGTGCGGATCACACACATCCTTTCAATTATTTGGCCATCCATGACATAGTGTCGTTATTAAGCGTCCTGTTCCTCCGATCTGCCGCATGATGAAACGAAAAACTGCTCTTGTCGCTGGTGCGCTGGGTATCACAGGGCGCAATCTCGTGCAGCATCTCACCACCCTCGAAGACTGGACCGTTGTTGCACTCTCCAGGCGCCGCCCTGATTTCGAATCGCAGGCTTCTTTTCTGTCGGTTGACCTCTTAAACCGAAACGATTGTGAAGAGAAACTGGGAGCGCTGAACGAGGTCACGCATGTCTTTTTTGCAGCTTACCAGGAGCGTCCGAGTGAAGGTGAGCAGGTCGCCACGAATAAGGCAATGCTGGTCAACTTGGTCGAAACCTTGGAACCTGTTGCCTCCATCGATCGCATCGTGTTGGTCGAAGGCGCAAAGTATTATGGAGCGCATCTTGGCCCTTATAAAACTCCTGCAAAAGAATCCGACCCGCGCCACATGCCGCCGAACTTCTATTACGACCAAGAGGACTTCTTAAGAGCAAAAGCTGCCGACACAGGCTGGACCTGGGCGGCCGTACGACCTTCCGGTATCTGCGGATTCGCGGTGGGTAATCCGATGAATATCAGCATGGTCGTCGCGGTCTACGCCGCCATCTCAAAGGAACTGAAGCTGCCTTTACGATTCCCGGGCCAAGCCGGCGCTTATCGTGCGCTCATGGAGATGACCGACGCCGAGCACCTGGCTCGTGCCATGGTCTGGGCAGCAACCGATGAACGGTGTGCAAACGAAGCCTTCAACATTACGAATGGCGACTATGTGCGCTGGGAGAACCTATGGCCCGTCATCGCAGAAACCTGTGGCATGGAACCCGGGCCTCCATTGCCTCTTCCTCTAACGAACTATATGGCAGACAAAGGGCCGCTATGGGACCGGATGGTCCAGCGCTATGGATTGCGTCCTTACCGACTCGATGAGATCGTAGCATGGCCGTTCGGTGACGCGCTCCTGAATATTAAATACGATGTTATGTCCGATACCGGAAAGGCGCGTCGGTTTGGCTTCAGTGATGCGGTGGATACCGAAGAAATGTTTGTGCGGCTCATTACCCAGTTCCGTGCGGATCGCATTATTCCTTAATTGAGCAGTCAACGAACCAGATCGTATCTGGTTGTAAGCGTGCCGACATCACCGCCCTTTCTTCAGGCGTATCGCCTCACACTCCCGCAAACCGCACAGACACTCAAGGATCATGATGACTGCCGAGGCTCGTCGTCAGGCGCTAACTGGCGAGCGCTGCGCAGAAGGCGAGAAGGGCCGCACTTTGGAACCCCTGAACACCGCTTCGGCCTGCCCTTTGTTTAGATGCGTGCGCTGCAGGTTGATCGAGATCGTCATCGAGCGGCTTCCGTCGGAGCTCGCTGCTGCGTACTGCGTGAAGCCGACCGTGTTGCCGCTGTGGCCGTACATCGTGCCGCACCGCGTCTTGTACCGGAAGAGCGCCAGCCCAGCGGCATTGACTCCGGGCCCGGGTGGGTCCGACGCGCCGCTCGGGATGAACTCGCGTTGTTGTTTCTGCACCTCGGGGCCGAAGAGCTTGCCGCCAACGTAGCCGCGGTTGAACCGGTTCAGATCGAGCGGCGTCGAGACGATGCCGCCGGAGGCCCAGGCCCAGCCTGACGCGAAGCTCTCGCTGATGTCCTCGGGCGCGGACGTGCCCTCGCGGTCATAGCCGTGAGTGAACGACGTCAGCAGTTCGGGGCCGGTCGGAAGACTGGTCTGGTGAGCTTGAGCGGCGCGTAGACCAGCTCGTGTAACGCGTCCGCGTAGGGTTTCCTGGTAACCGCCTGCACGATCAGCCCGACGATGATGTTGTCCGAGTTTGAGTACTCGTACTTCGACCCCGGAGGGAAGGTGAGCGGGTCGCCGGTGATGTAGTCGAGCAGTTTCTCGGGCGTCGGCGCGACGGCAAGCGAAGAGCCGACGGCCTCGTGCAAGGCCTGCTTCTTGGTATAGTCGGGGACGCCGCTCGTGTGGTTGAGGAGCTGGCGGACCGTGATCGAGCCCCAGGCCGAGGGGAGAGTCGGGAGACGTTCCGCGATTGTGTCGTCGAGAGAGAGGAGGCCCTTCTGGACGAGCGAGAGTGCGCTCGCGCCCGAGAACGCCTTCGCGATACTTGCGATCCGCATGTGATCGGTCGCGCGGGGTCAGCGCTTCGTCTCGACGTCGCCATAACCGGCCGCGTGCGCCCGTACCTGGCCGCCGCGTTGCACCACGGCGATCACGCCTGGTGGCCCGCCCGGCATCGTGACGAGACTCCGAAGCGCCCGATCCAGCGCGGCGTCGGCGTTCTGAGCGGGCGTGCCCGCGGCGGCCGTGCCCACGGCGAGCACGAAAGCAAAGAACGCGGTCAAGGCAACGCACAACGAACGGCTCATCGCCTCAAACCCTAATCGGCGATAGTAGCGTTCGGGCTGCGTCTTTGGTTGCTGTCATTGGAAGCACTTCTGTGAAGGTTGAGAAAACAATGGACGGGCATCCTATCTCAAGGCGTGCGTGACCACAACCATCTTTTTGAAGCCAGCAGGCACCGTTGGGGTAAGGAGTACTGAGCGATGGGCTGAGAGCATCGTCTGCCTGAACTGCTGGACGAGCGTGTTCTTGAAGTCTCCGTGGAAGCAGCGCTAGAAAGGATCAGGAGAGAACAGATAAGTTCCCGGACAAACGGCTGGCGATAGAACGCGAACCGTCTCCGATGCAGACACGTTTGGATCATCTCGTGGAGATGATTGTGATGGGAAGGCGACTGAATCTATCGTCGCTTCCCTGTACCATGAGGAAGCACGAAAGAAGTTCCTCATTGAAGAAAAGACAAGGCTCGATGAGGTGGCTAACGTGATTTTGAATCCAGGCTCAAATCTACCAGATCTCTGTTGGTATGATCTCCACCGCGATATGCTCAAACGCGGCGGTACGCGCAAGCGGGGATATAAGCTTATCGGGAGAAAACTCTCCGTTTGCTCAACATTCGAATGATAACAATTGAGGGTGGCAACCGGCTCAAACGAAGCTTGGTTTGGTGGAGGGCAGGGGATTTGAACCCCCTCCGTCGTCGACTCGGCCCTGAAACTTACCTCGTCGACTCCTGCTGAGAGGGCCAGCCCCCTCGCATACTCCCCACGAAGGGGGCTCACCCCCTTCGAATCCCCCCGGTCGGGGGTTCAAATCTTTCTTTGG
>DATFCE010000287.1:0-9806 GCA_035253365.1 Nitrospiraceae bacterium | reverse complement strand
GGGATGTTTTCCGCAGTGGCCACTTCGCGGGTCACGATGCCGTAGCGGAGCAGCAACTGCCCGGCTAACGCGGCGCTCCATTCCGTCGAGGAAAGTTGTGTGATCAGCCGCGATTCCAGTAACGACCACCGCCCGTGGGCGCCTGGAGCCGCGGCACGGCGGGATCGAAATCCCCCGGCAAACGAGCCGCCCGGCCGGCCGGTCACGCGCTGATCCCGGCGGCGGCCTGACTCCCGAACCTCCTTGCGAGTCAAGCTGCGGAGCGCGAAGAACGTGTCGTTCGTCACGACGCCTTGCCACACCAGATTCCACAAAGCTTCTTGAGTCTCTCCAGGATAACCGCCGCCCGTCGCGTCATGAATGGCGCCGAAGAATGACGCGCCGTGTCGGCGCAAAAAGGTGATGATCCTCTGCTCGCGCTCGGACTGTTCGGCGGCGTCTCTGTGCGCCGTCTCTTCCCGCGGAGGGTAGAGCTGCGAAAAATGATCCGTGAGAAACACCGCGATGCGCCCATCGCGCTCGGCCATCGATTCCATGCCGCACCAGACAATCTCGCCCGCCGCCATCAACGCATCCACGTTGGCAGGCATGTAATCTTTGACGCGAGCCGACAGGATTTGGCGCTCGAAGACGGACGCCGGCAGCGCGGCGCCTTGCAGCGATTCGATGCTGTCGAGGATCGCATCCAGCCCGGCACGCGGGCGGACTACCCCTTGCCAGTGGGTCAAGAGCCGCCCAAAGACAGGCTGGTCCACCGGCTCCACGGCGTGTCGCAACTTCGCCAGGGACTTCCGGCGCACCAGGCGCAAGACTTCGGCATCGCACCATTCGCGATGCACGCCGCCGGGACGGAATTCGCCTTCCAGCAGTTTGCCCGTCGCATGAAGTTGCTTGAGCACGGCCGTGGCCGCGGCCGGCGTCACGGCGAACCGCGCGACGATGTCATCAAGCGTGAAGGGAGCATGCGTGCGGGCATATCGGCGGATAAGCCCCACGAGCGGCTCAGCAACCCGCTGAAGCAGAGCGTCTGGCAACCCCGGTGGCAGTGGAACGCCCAGAGCATCGCGGTACCGCGCAGCATCCTCGGCCGCCACATAGCGGGTCTCGCGGCGAATGTGAATGGGCAGGACTCGCCGCTCTGCGAGCAGAAGAGTCAGCGAGTCGGCCACCTCCGGCGATGCCGCGCGCGCGGCAATCTCGTCCTTTGTCAAATCGCCGATTCGCAGCAACAGATCGTGCAGCCCGTCCACGTTGCGCGCCCGATATTTCGGATCGAGCGCTTGCACCTGCGCTTCAACGGCTTCGAGCGCGTCCGCATCGAGCAGTTCCCGCAAATCGGCTTCGCCGAGCAACTCGCGCAGTTGAGTCTGATCGATGGACAGCGCCTGCGCGCGCCGTTCGGCCAGAGGCGCGTCGCCGTCGTAGATATAGTTCGCGATGTAGGAGAAAAGCAGAGCGCTCGCGAACGGCGACGGAGTCTGCGAGTCGACGGTCGTGACCTGAATCGCGCGACTTTGAATCTTCTGCAAGGTTTGGAGCAAGGCCGGCATATCGAAAACATCGCGAAGGCACTCCCGGTACGTTTCCAGCAACATCGGGAAAGACCCGTAGCGCGCGGCGACGGCGAGAAGATCGGCTGCTTTCTTTCGCTGCTGCCAGAGGGGCGCCCGCATCCCCGGCCGTCTCTTCGGAAGCAGCAGCGCCCGGGCCGCCACCTCTCGAAATTTGGCGGCAAAGAGCGCCGTGCCGCCAAGCTGTTGCAGCACCCGTTGTTCGATTTCCCGCCCATCCGGCAAGAAGAGAGCGGCATCCGGCGGCTCGTCGCTCTCCGGAACCCGCACCACAAACCCATCGTCCGACCACATCGTCTCGACCTCGATGCCCAACTGCTCGCGAATCTTTCCCGTCACAGCCATGCACCAGGGGGCATGGATGCGGCTGCCGAAGGGCGTCAAGACGCAGATGCGCCAGTCGCCCATTTCATCGCGGCAGCGTTCGATGAGAATCGTGCGATCATCGGGCACGCGTCCCGTCGCGACTGCCTGATCGCAGAGATACCGCAAGAGATTCTCCGCCGCGTTATGATCGAGGTCGTGCTCCTGCACCAAAACGCGAAGCGCCGCGCCGGGCGGCGCGCCGCGCAGATCTCGGATGAGCTTGCCGATGGTCTCCCCGAATTCCAACGGCCGTCCCGGGGCATCGCCGCGCCAGAACGGCATCTTGCCCGGTTCTCCGGGCGCGGGGGACACAAGCACGCGATCGTGAGTCATCTCTTCGATACGCCAGGTCGAGGCGCCGAGCAGAAACGTCTCGCCTCGCCGGCTCTCGAACACCATTTCTTCGTCCAGCTCGCCGACGCGGGCGCTGCCTTTTTCCGCGCCCATGAGAAAGACGCCGTAGCGGCCGCGGTCAGGAATCGTCCCTCCGTTGACGACCGCGATTCGTCGCGCGCCTTCCCGCGCCGCCAGCTTGCCTTTGATGCGGTCCCAGGTGAGCCGCGGCCGGAGTTCGGCAAATTCATCGGACGGGTACCGGCCGGCCAGCATGTCGAGCACGTTTTCAAATACCGTGCGGCTGAGATTCGTATACGGCGCCGCGCGTCGCACGACGGCGAAGAGGTCATCGACTTTCCAAGAGTCCATCGCGACCATCGCGACGATTTGTTGAGCCAGCACATCGAGCGGATTGCGCGGGTAACGGATCGCCTCGACCTTGCCTTCGTGCATCGCCCGCGTGGCGGCGGCGCAGGCCACCAGATCGGCCCGGTACTTCGGAAAGATAATGCCACGGCTGATCGCATCGACCTGATGGCTTGCGCGTCCGATGCGCTGCAAGCCGCTGGCAACGGACGGCGGGGCCTCGATCTGTACCACCAGATCGACGGCGCCCATATCGATGCCGAGTTCCAACGACGAGGTCGCAATCAGGCCTTTGATGGTCCCGGATTTGAGCCGGTCCTCGACTTCTTGGCGCTGCGCCAAGGCCAGCGAACCATGATGAGCCCGCACGAGCGTATCCCCCGCTAGATCGTTCAGCGCGCTCGCCAACCGCTCAGCGACACGCCGGCTGTTGACGAAGATCAGAGTGGACCGATGACGACGAACCAAATCCAGCAGCTTGGGATGAATGGCCGACCAAATCGATGTGCGTTTGGAATTTTGAGATGCCGGCCCACTCGGCAGCTCTTCGATTTGGCCGATCTGCGCCATGTTCTCCACGGGGACTTCAATCGTCAGATCCAAGCGCTTGCGTTCGCCGGTCTGCACGAGCATAACGGGACGATGCGCCGGCTCGGACCCGTTGCCTTCGAACTCGGTGGAAAGATCATCGCCCTGCTCTCGGTCTCTCTCATGCCGAGCGGAGACGGACTCAGCCCCGCCTAAATATCGGGCGACTTCATCAAGGGGACGCTGCGTCGCCGACAGGCCGATGCGCTGGAGCGGCCCCCGGCACAAAGCTTCTAGCCGTTCGAGTGACAGCGCGAGGTGGGCTCCGCGTTTCGTCGGCACCAGCGCATGAATCTCGTCGACGATGACCGTGTGGAGGGAGCGCAACGCTTCGCGGGCATTCGAGGTCAGGAGGAGGTAAAGAGATTCTGGGGTCGTAATCAGAATGTCCGAGGGCGCGCGTTGAAAGCGCGCACGTTGAGACGCCGGCGCATCACCGGTGCGGATCCAGACAGACGGCTCGACGTACGCCGCCCCCAGCCGCTCAGCGTTATGCGAGATGCCGACGATCGGCGCGCGCAGATTGCGTTCGACATCGACGGCCAGCGCTTTCAATGGGGAAATGTACAGAATGCGGCACCGTGCCTGCTTGCTGGGAGCCGGCTCGAACATGACCCGCTGGATGCACCAAAGAAACGCCGCCAGCGTTTTACCGGTGCCGGTCGGCGCCAGAATCAGCGTGGACTCGCCCTTGGCGATCGCGGGCCACCCCTGGATTTGCGGCGCCGTCGGCGCATCAAACGATGAGGTAAACCACTCCCGCACGGCGGGATGGAAGAGAGCCAATGGGTCAGAGGAGGGCGGTTTAGCTCGGTCGGCTTTGTGGGACTGAGATGTGGACTTACTCATAGCTCCATTGTATCCAGCTTCGCCTTCTCCGTGGAAGTCTATGCGTTGATCCCATGCGCTGATGCTTGCGCTTCTTATGTCAGAGGAGTATTCTGTGTGTAATCTTTACACACGGAGGAGCTAGTGGCGACTAATTTGGCCATAGAGGATAAGCTATTGGTGAAAGCGCAGCGAGTCGGCGGGTTTCGCACCAAAAAAGAAACGGTGACGAAGGCGTTGGAAGAGTTTATTGAACGAAGGCGGCAACGCGCTATTCTCAAGGCGTTCGGCACGTTCGAGTTCCGAGAGGACTGGAACTACAAGGACGATCGAGCCGGACGTGAACCTCGTCGTTGATACGTCGGTTTGGTCTCTTCTATTGAGGCGATCGCATGTCGATGAAGCTAATCGGTTTGTCCGTGCATTTCGCTCGCACATCCAGGCTGGTGACGGGATTTTTCTCATCGGCAATATCCTGCAGGAACTTCTCGATGGCTTGCGTAGTCCGAAACAGATTGATCGCCTTGCCCTCCTGCTTGATCCTTTCCCACTGATTGAACTCGACCGAGAGACGTATGTAGCGGCCGCCGTGTTGCGACATTTCACACGCTCAAGAGGCATTCAGGCCGGCGCTATCGACTGCCTAATCGCCGCGGCATGCATTCAAGCCGGATATCCTCTGTTGACGTCAGACCGAGACTTTCTTCGTATCGCCGAATATTCGGAATTGGTCGTGCTCCAGCCGAACGAAGGTGACTCTTAACGAGCGCACGAATCAGCGCCGCCCTTTCTGTAGGTAAATTGAGCAGCCCGGGCTTGCACGGCGACTTTGACACTCTGAAAACGGCAGGCATACAATGTTTCGCCGTGGGGTCATTCACCGCCAATTTCGTGAAGCATCCGGCGCGGCCTGATCAGCGGCTCGAGCTTGAAGGCTGTGATACCGACACCTTCTTGAACCGGGCACCGATCGGCGAGATGTCTCCATTCTGAACGCGCGTTGAATTGATGGGGCACAGAAAAGCATGATGGACTGGCTGACGGTCAGAAACTTCGGCAGGGTTAAGTATTTCCATCTTTCCTTTGTGGTGATCATTGGTCTGCCGTTGTTCGCGCAGGTGTACGAAGTTGCCTTGCGCACGCTGTTAAAGACACCCTTTAGCCTTTCCCTGACTTTTCCTTTCACCTTTAAGCTCTTATACGTCTCCAGTCTTTGTTATGCCATCGGCATAGCCATCTATGAATTTTTTTGTCCGTCGATTATCAAATCCTACGAGACAGAAGTGATGTATGTGGACGCCGCTCAACACACCTACGAGCGAGCGTATCTCGACCGAAAATACGGCCTGGTGCTCGCCCACCTGAAAGACACGCAAAGGGACATTAAAAATAACTTGATCGATTTAAAACTGAACCTCGACAAACTGTTGAGTGACCCCATGTCAAGCCCGGCCGAACGGAAGGAGGTTCAGGAGAATTTGGGTCATCTCCTCGATGTCGTGTATCCGAGTTGCATTCAGGCGGTTTTGGTGAAGAATTTTGAGGATGCCCGACACCAATACCCATTGGCTATTTACACATCCGGTATTTTTTTCATGGCAGGCACGTTCTTGTTGGCCTTTTTGCTACTCCGCAAAACGCTGCATCTGTTTTCAGTATGAGGCGCGGCCGGTGGGGGCGTGCCTGAAGACGAGGCCTCATGGCGCCGTGTTGCGGCTTTTCGGATCAGTTGGATTCGCGCAAGTCTCGGCTCCTGACTTCTGCATAATAATCCGGCGCGAGCGATCTTCCCTTGGCGTTGAAGATGCGAAACCGACCCAGATGCATCTTTTGCAATCGGTATTTGAGGCTGCAGAGCAGCACGCCGAGACCATAGACGCAACTCGATCGAAAATTGATGGACGAAGCCTCCCGGAAGTATTTCGTGGGGCACGAGATCTCGGCCACCCGATACCCGAAGTACAGGGCCTGCACCAACATTTCGTTGTCGAAGATGAATCCATCGGCGTTTTCGTGTAAGGGCAGCGATTGAAGCACCGTCTTCGAGAAAGCCCGATAGCCGGTGTGAAATTCGGACAACTTGCTGCCCAGCAAAAGGTTCTGAATTGCCGTGAGGATGCGGTTCGACACATACTTATAAAGAGGCATGCCGCCCTTCAAGGCTCCCCCACCCAGAATTCGAGATCCAAGCGCCACATCATACAGGCCGGAAGAGATCATGCCGGCCAACGCGCGAGTCAATCGAGGCGTATATTGGTAGTCCGGATGGATCATCACCACAATGTCCGCCCCCCGCTTGAGCGCTTCAAGATAGCAGGTCTTCTGATTTCTTCCGTACCCGTAATTTTTGTCATGCAGGAAGGTTTTCAGATGCAATTCCTTGGCAAGCGCGACGGTATCGTCGCTGCTCTTATCGTCCACGAGCAGGATCTCATCGACCACATCGCGTGGAATCTCTTCGTACGTTTGTTTGAGCGTCTGGCCGGCGTTATAGGCAGGCATGACGACGATGACTGTTTTTCCATCAATCATGGCGGTCCTCCCTAGTTTCCTTCGCCCGCAACCTGCGCCGGCCGTCCTTCATATCCGGCAGAATAACATGCCGGCTCTGGTCCATGTGACGGCGTGGCCACGCTATAGATGGCATACATTTCATCCCCGACCACGTTCTGGGTCAATTGGCGCTGAAGCGTGGTGTACCGGCGCCAGGCGGCCAGCTCCTCTTTCGACCACGTAAACATCCGCCGGTAAGGGTAGCTGATAGCGTGGGGCGCGGCGTCCGGTTCCTCGGTAGGCTTGCCCACGGTCAGGTGACCCAATGCAATCAAGACGGGCTTGTTCTCGCGTGTCTGAACATGCCACGCGGCGCACAACAAGTCGCCCAAACTCAGTTGCAATTGCGCGCTTCGAACAAATCGCACGGTATGGCCGAAACGCTTTTCGCGAACGATATAGATCCGATTGTCCGCATAGTAGCGGACGGCCTCGAGCAGATAGTCCGGTTCACCGATGAGGATCGCGTCCGTATATTCCGGATGGTCCTTCAAGAAACCTTGAAACGCCTGACTGGCGCTTTCTTGATACAACCAATCGACCGCGACTTTATTCGCTCCGCTGACGATAAGAAAGGCAAACAGAAGAGCGAGCCCACCATACGCCCCTGCCCGAAATACCCGGCGTACGGGCGTCGACTGAAACAGGTGCGCGCCCTCGTTGAAGACGATCCAATACAGACACACGAGAAATATGACCAAGAGCCCTTGGTGTCGATAGCCTCCGGGATAGAAAACGTTGAAGAACACACTCAATGCGCATACTCCCGTATACGCCGTCACGAGCGCGGCGGGGCGAACCATAAGCCCCACCAGAGACCCAAGAAGGATGACGTTCGCTAAGGCAAGGGGAACAACATTCGGAAACAGTTCGCGAAACTCCCCCGCGGGATGGATGACTGTGGCTGCAAATGCCTGCAGCATATGCATGGTCGTGTACCGCGTGGCATCCGATACGACCGTGTTGTCGCTTGGCCATAGGGTATACAACGCGACGGCCATGCCGGTCACGACGATCGCAAGAGCCCCAGTCAGCTTGCAGACCTCCGAGCGGACCAGTGCGCCGCTATCCGCGGAGAGCATATCCCACAGCCACAGGCCCATGAGAAGACCGGCGAGGATGAGTGAATGGATATTGGTATTGCACAGAAGCGCCAGGATGATCCCAAGTACCAAGGGAGATTGCTTCCGCCATGGATACATCCAGGCAAACGCGAAGAGCAGCAACATGGAGATACCGTAGTTGCGCGCCATGACGGAGTACTCATACAGCGGCAGCCCGCTCAAGACAAACAGGGCTTTCAGCCACCAAGGAAAGGGAGCATAAAAAATAAACAGAAACACCGCCGCCCCGGCGATAAGGATACTGAGAATCGGCAAGACGACCTTCGAGGCAACCATCTGATAGCTGCCGTAGAGCAGCAGGTGCCACAGCATCGGATGCCCCTCGTCTTTCATGAATCTCGCCAGATCGGCAAGCGAGGAGGCATCCATCACGTAAGAAAGCGCCCGCACTTCATCGCGCCAAAATTCGTGATGCGCCAGGGTGCTTAAGACGATGCATGCCCAGGCGACAAACAGGCCGCCATAGAACCACGCCGCACGCGTGCGTGGTAACGGAATGATGGTCCATCGCGACATCAGATGGCTCTTGTCACGGTCGGGGCGGGGGTTAGACTCTGCTCGCAAAACGTCATGCGTAGGATCGTGAGACGGGTAGATGGCGCCGACTGAATCTTCCTCCATGGATGATCAGGCGGTAACGGTTACGAGGTGATTGACCGACCCGGCAGCGACGCGTGCGTAGTGTGAAAGTCAATTCACTTTCTTACACATCCATCGTTCCGCCCGCCTTGTACACGTACGGCATCATCGCGTTCTTTTTATCGGGGTCTTTTTCATATTTCAGCGCTTTGTTGTAGAGCTCCACGGCGGTTTCAGGCTTGCCGCGCTCGGCGTAAATCCTGGCAAGGCCAAAATAGGCTTGGCCGTCTTCCGGATTGCCTTTGAGCGCGCGATTGAAACGATCCATCGCTTCCTGTTTATTGCCGCCTTCATAGAGGATCCAACCCAGCGCCGTTTCGGCGGGAGCGAAGTTGGGCTCCACTTCCACCGCTTGGTTATACTCCCTGATCGCCAGATCCTTTCGATTCTTCTGCTCGTACAGGTTTCCCAGCGCGAAATGAATCTCGGCATCACGCGGATTGAGCCGCAAGGCGTCCTTGTAGGCAAGCAGGGCCGGTTCGATCTTTCCTTGTTCCGCCAACGCGCTGGCCAGATTGGCGTGAGCGAGGGGATCGTTCGGGTTCAGCTTGATGACCTCGCGGTACTGGGGAATCGCCATTTCGAGTTGCGCCTGATGTTGATACGCGACTCCCAAATTGGTCCGGGCGGCGGCGTACGAAGGGTCGAGCTTTACCGCCTCGCGGTACTCCTTGATCGCCATCTCCATCCGGTCGGACCGCTCATAGATCTGCGCGAGAAAATAGTGCGGGTGCGGCGCGCGGGGATCCAGCCGAATCGATTCCTTGTAGCGGTTCACGGACTGCTCCGATTGACCGGATTGCGCGAGAAAGAGGCCGGCGATCAGGTGCACCGGCGCGCTGCCGGGATGCGCTTCAAGGATGGAATCAATCCATGTCCGGACTGTTTCGATATCCTCCGCCTGCTGTAAGGCCCGCGCATGCATCTTCCACGCGGCGGCAAACTCCCCGCGGATCAGGTGCACGACATTCAGGAGAAAATACGGCCGGGGATCGGCGGTCGCACCCAAAGCCCGTGCCCAGATCGCGGCTCGATCGAAGATCGTGGACCACTCACTCCGCATCAGGGCGTCTTGAATTTGCTTCGCATGCTCCATAATTCGTACGTCCGAGGTACGTCCCACGTCGGCCGCGATTCGGTCGCCTCGTAGGTCACCGCGCCTCAATCAAATTATCGGGTCAAATGATCCGCTTCGTCAGGCCTCGTCGCCTGGATCAGATTGCCGAGGAAGGGATATCTTGCCGCCATCTGCTCCTTCATCCGCCACGCGATGTCGCGATAGGACCAATGGCCTTTGACGCCGGATCGGAGCCGCGCGATGTACTCGGCCTCCGCATAATCCATTTTAAAGAGGCAGCGGACCTTGAACGCAAACGGGATCGCGTACAGGGCGGCTTCCTGATGTGATTTGCGCAACTGCTCGATGTCCGTTTTG
>DATFCE010000286.1:0-3363 GCA_035253365.1 Nitrospiraceae bacterium | reverse complement strand
CATCCACATGCAAGCGGCCACCGGTATCAAGAATCACGAGGTCGTGTCCTTGGTTGCGGCCGCGCTCCACGCCTTCAACGCAGGTCCGCACGACATCAGCGCGCGAAGCGCCGGGGCGATCCGCCCGATGCACGGGAATGCCTAGATCATTCCCCAGGTTCGCCAGTTGCTCCGCAGCCGCCGGCCGCCGAGGGTCGGCCGCCACGAGCAGCACGCGCCTTCCTTGGTTCTTGAACAACCGTCCCAGCTTGCCGGAGGTCGTCGTTTTTCCTGCACCCTGCAGACCGACCATCATCACGACGGTCGGTGGAACGGAGGCGAGACTCAGACCGGTCTGACCACGCCCCATCAACTCGCACAGCTCTTCCCAAACGACCTTGACCACCTGATGGCCGGGCGTCAGACTCTGCAACACTTCCTGCCCGACCGCGCGCTGACGGACGCGGTCTAGGAAGTCCTTCACGATCTTGAAATTGACATCTGCCTCCAAGAGCGCGAGACGAACTTCTTTGAGGGCATCCGCGATATTTTGCTCGGTTAAAACGCCTTGCCCGCGGAGCTTCTTGAGGATCTTTTCAAATTTCTCGCTAAGCGAATCAAGCACGGGGAAACTCCGAATGCCAAGAAAAACCTAAAAAAAGAGCATCGTGCAGTCTAAACAACGGTCACTATGAAGTCAAGCAAACGGCCGTGCAACGGCCGTGATTTTTTCTCTCGCCGACAACTGAAGACATCGATCCGCATGGACGGTCACAAACACGACGGAGACAGAATCGGGATCGCCGCATACAGGTCATGGTTCTGCCAAGCCGCCGCTGTTTCCTTGACTTCCTACGTCGCTTTCGTTAAGGTGCGCCGCAATTTGCTGGGCAACCAAACCGGTCCGCTCGAAGAGCGATGGGATCACGAGCAGTTCGCACCGGGAGAAGAAGAACTGCATGCGGAAATCGCCGTGGCTTCTGCTGATGTTTATCCTGTTAGGAGGACTGCTGGGCGGAATTCTCGGTGAGATTCTGCACGTCATGGCCCCCAAGGGCACGATTCAGAATATCTTCTCGACAGCCCTGACGCCGGGCATCAATCCCCCGCTAACCGTCGATTTGGTGCTCATCAAAATCACCTTCGGCTTTGTCGTGAAAATGAATCTACTGACGTTCTTAGGAATCTTCCTTGGCGTCTACCTCTACAAACAAGCTTAGACTTTTGAACTGACTTCCAATTCCTTTAGCTTCAGGGCGCGAATCCGGTCGCGCAACTGCGCCGCGCGCTCGAATTCCAGCAGTTTTGCCGCCGCTTTCATTTCTTCCTCTAATTTATGGATCGTCGCGTCCAGATTTTCAGAACTTGCATACCCGCTCTTCGTTTCGGCCGCCAAAGAAATGGTCACGTAATCCGCTTCGGCGACTTGATATTCCAACGTGCCGATGCTCTTTTTGACGCTTTCAGGTGTAATACCTTGCGCCATATTGTAGTCCGCCTGCAACTGCCGGCGGCGCGCCGTCTCGTCGATAGCGAGACGCATGGAATCCGTGATCGCATCGCCGTAAAAAATTACCCGTCCATCGACGTTGCGCGCGGCGCGACCGGCTGTCTGAATGAGTGACCGATGTGATCGCAGATAGCCTTCCTTGTCCGCATCGAGGATGGCGACAAGGCTGACTTCCGGAATGTCCAAGCCTTCGCGCAAAAGATTGATCCCCACCAGCACGTCGAACACGCCCCGGCGAAGGTCCCTAACGATCTCGGCACGCTCCAACGTTTTGATATCCGAGTGCAGATAGCGGACTTTGATGCCGAGATCGTGATAGTACTCCGTCAAATCTTCCGCCATGCGTTTGGTCAAGGTCGTCACGAGGACGCGCCCCCCTTGGCGGACTACGGTCCTCACTTCGCCCAACAGATGGTCCACCTGCCCGCGCGCGGGGCGCACCTCGAGCACAGGATCCATCAAGCCCGTGGGACGGATGATCTGCTCGACAACTTCCGAGCCCGCATGCTTGAGCTCATAGGGCCCCGGAGTGGCGGACACATAGACGATCTGGTTGATGAATCGCTCAAACTCGGCGAAGGTCAGCGGGCGATTATCGAACGCGGACGGCAAACGAAAGCCGTACTCCACCAGACTTTTCTTGCGTGATCGATCACCCTCGAACATGCCCTGCACTTGCGGGATGCTCGCGTGTGATTCGTCGGCGATCAGCAAATAGTCTTTTGGAAAATAATCCAACAACGTGGGTGGCGGCTCTCCCGGCTGGCGCCCACTCAAATGGCGGGAATAGTTTTCAATGCCGTGGCAATAGCCCATCGCGCGAATCATCTCCAGATCGAATCGCGTCCGCTGCTCGATCCGCTGCGCTTCCAATAACTGGCCCTGTTGCTTGAAATGCGCAATGCGCGCCTCCAGTTCCACCTCAATGCCGGTCAAGGCGTGGTCGTAGCGGTCGGGTGCGATGAGATAGTGCGAGTTCGGATAGATCGGCACCTTGGGCAGGCGGGCGACCGACTTCCCCGTCAGCGGATCGATCCCGTGAATCGCGTCCACGGTATCGCCGAACAATTCGATGCGCACCGAAATCGCGTCATTGGCCGCCGGGAAGATTTCGATGACATCCCCCCGCGCGCGAAACGTGCCGCGATGGAAATCCGTGTCGTTGCGGGAGTATTGGATTTCCACGAGCTTGGAAAGGATCTGTTCGCGCCGAATCTCCATGCCTTCTTCGAGATACAGCAGCATGTCGTGATAGACCTCGGGCGATCCCAGGCCGTAGATGCACGAGACCGACGCCACGATGATGATGTCATTGCGCTCGAACAGCGCGCGCGTGGCGGAGTGCCGCATCTGATCGATCGCATCGTTGATCAACGCGTCTTTGGCAATGTACGTGTCGCTGGACGGAATGTACGCTTCCGGCTGGTAATAATCGTAATAGCTGACGAAGTATTCGACGGCATTGTGCGGAAAGAAGCTCTTGAACTCATGGTAGAGCTGCCCGGCCAACGTCTTGTTGTGGACCAGCACCAGCGTCGGTTTCTGCACGCGCTCGATCAGATTCGCCATCGTGAACGTCTTGCCCGATCCGGTGACGCCGAGCAGTACCTGATGCTTGAGCCCCGCCTTCACTCCGGCCGTCAGCTTGTCAATCGCTTGCCCTTGATCGCCTTTCGGCGCAAAGGGCGCTTCCAATTTAAATGGCGGCATCGCGGCGTCATCTTACCATAGACTTTCGCTTGACTGGAGGCAGAAGCCCGCCTATAAGCGTTGACCACATGGAAAGCGGTGCATATTTCTATCGCTGTGATTTGCAAGTTCACACACCCAGGGATTTGAACTGGGACGGTACCTGTCCCACTTCGGCTGAAGAC
>DATFCE010000285.1:0-7693 GCA_035253365.1 Nitrospiraceae bacterium | reverse complement strand
CGATCGTGAATGACCGCAGAGAGCCCCGCCTCTACGACCATGTTGTCCGATTCGGAATGGACCAGTCGAAGCACGATGTCATACTGCCCTTCGGCGTCCGTCAGGCAAAAATAGACGCCCATTTTATGATGGACGCAGGGAAAGCTGTGAGCCCAAATGTGCGTGAAGGTTCCGATCAGGCTTTTCTTGTTGGTGGACTTATCATCGATCACCATGTCGCAAACCAGCAAGGCGGTAAGCGACGGCTTAGCCGAGTTCATATTGCTTAGTTCAGCCACGAGTCAGCACGTAATGAAGCGCCGTATCGGCGAGGATGGCAGCCCACGCGACAACATTGAGCATACGCAGTGGACGATCTTTCCGCCAGACGTGAAAGAGCACCAGCGCGATGGCCAATTGCGTCAGCAGAGAGAATGGTCGATGGACATTCGCCGACACGCCTCCGCGCTCACTGGCAATGGCGGCGATCGCGGCCAACAAATAGCAGGCCAGCGCCGCTCCCTGCAGCCAGATCGCCGTCGAACCGCCGGCGTGGCGCACCGCATGAACCAATGCCCAGGTCAAGCAAACTACGACAATCAGGAGGAGAAGAGGAAACAGGGGCCACAGTACCTTTGCGCTCAAGTACCACGGGACGGTCATGGTCTACCCGTTTCCTCCAGAGAACGGGCACGACTCTATCAACCGCATGGCCGCCAGTCAACGCCGGACGCACACGCCGCATCTTGACAAAGCTTGGCGCGGAGTTGTAGGAAGAACTTCATTGCTGGTATTGTGAGGCGTTATGCCGGTCAATATGAATCCCAACAATCGCCGAAGAAAGGACGACACGACGTCTGATGACTCAAAGCCGGAGCCCGGCGTTCTCGACACTCGGAAAACGGAATCGAAGAAGTTCGGCGAAGAGAACGAAGAAGACCGCCAAAAAGACCTAGCCGATGCCGAATGGAAAAATCTTTGGGACGCCACCGAAGTCATCGACATGGATACGTGGTGACCTCCGCCGTGCGCGTTAGTTCTGCATCCCGTTAGGCCGGCAGAAAAAAGAACGCCACCGCCAGAATGATGTAGACGCCGACCAGCATGATTCCCTCCATCCAGTGCGATTCCCCATCCATCGAGACAAATCCCACGATCAGCACCGACATGGTGACGGCCGCTACCTCGAACGGGGTAAAGATCAAATCGAGAGGCTCACCGAAGACATAGCTGACGAAGACGAGAACGGGGGCCACGAAGAGAGCGATTTGCTGGCTGGAGCCGACGGCAATTCCCAACGCTAAATCCATCTGGTTTTTAATGGCCACTAAGACCGCGGTGGAATGCTCGGCAGCATTCCCTACCAACGCCACGAGAATGACGCCGACGAACACTTGCGTCAGACCTAAACGCGTAGCCGTCGGCTCCACCGCACCGACGAGCAATTCACTCATGACCGCAATGCCGATAGTCGCAATCAACAGGACGATGCTCGATGTCTTTGAGTTCCATGCCTGCTCACGGCCGTGGTGGGAGTCGGTGTTTTCGCCTGCAAACAGATGCCGGTGAGTTTTCAGGGAAAAGATCAGGCTCAACAGATAAATAGCGAACAGAACCACCGCGATCTCGAAACTCAGCTCACGTTCGACTACTACTCCCTGATCGGAGGCAGTAAAGTGAAAGAGGGCGGGCACGATCAGGCCGACTGCCGAGAGAAGCAGAAGACTGGCGCCCATCCCGGCGGCTGTGGGATTGAACCGTTGCCGTTTGTATCGCAGTCCGCCGGCCACCATTGAAAGGCCCAGCACAAGTAAAATATTGCCGATAATGGACCCGGTAATTGAGGCTTTCACCACGTCATGCAGGCCTTCGCGAAGGGCCATGATCGCGATAATCAGCTCAGCGGCATTCCCAAACGAGGCATTTAACAATGCCCCAAGACCGGCGCCGACATGAGCCGCCACCTGTTCCGTGGCTTCTCCCATGAGGCCGGCAAGGGGTACGATAGCCAGCGAGGAAGCGATGAACACGAACAGGGGATCGGCGTGAAAGAATTCAAATCCCAGCGCAATCGGCACGAATACCAGCAGAAGATAGAGCGGTTTTATGGCCTTCAGCCGTCGTAACACGGGGCGCACCGTAACATAGGAGATCGGTGTTGTCGATGAATACCGCGACGAAACCGGACGCGCTGTACTACCCCTTCCATCTCTGCCATGAGCGCACCCTTCAGCATATGCTGGAGCGGTATGCGTCGATTCATTTTCGAGACTATATGGCGCTGCAATTGACGTCCATGACCGGCATGACCGCCTACGCGAATCGCATGGGCGATACCTATCCCGATCTTGTTCAAAGCGGACGAATCGTTCAGGGGTATTCGGTAAGTGGCCCGTTGAGATCAACTCTTGTGGCCGCGATAGATCGCGATCTCGCGGATAGAGCTTGGCGTTCGCTCTTTCACCAGGCTTTGTCGGAAGATCGCCGGTTTCAACGGGGACTCTTCGATCTTTCCCATAGCATGCTGATAGGTGGCACGATGGTGCCAGGTCCGGCCGCTCTGCTTTGCCTCATACAAGATTTCCGTCGCGACCGGCCGTACTCGGTGGACTCGGTTCGGAGCCTCAGCCGGAAACGAGACGGGCTAGAAACTGCGTATGAGTTTGAATACGGGCTCGCGCTGATCAACACCGCCGCATCGCTCGCCTATACCAGTGCATTAGCCCTTACGCATGGATTGGAGGCGATGACCGATTCGGCCTTTCATCACCGATTGCTCTCACGGACCTGTACACGAGATGATATTTCGCTTCGCAATCATGTTGTGGAACGGCAGGGGTATTAATCCGGCAGCATGGTCTATTCGGTCCATCGCACCTTGGCACCGCTGCGACTAGGTTGTAAAATCATCGAATGTCAAACGTTTCTTCAACCGTGATCGTTCCTGAGACGATCGAGGATAAGTCAACCGGCACCGGCGACGGCCTCGAAGCGCGAGTCACCGTTTATAACTGTAATTGCCACACCTACCAGCAGGTCATCGCGCTGTTTTGTCAAGCGATCCCCGGCATGAATCCGGCACGCGCGTTCGAGCTGGCGTGGCGAATCGATCATGAAGGACATGCGATTGTATACACGGGGGAACGAGATATCGCTGAAGAGATTGCGAAACAACTAATTTCAGGCGGGTTGCGAGTCGCGGTGCAATAGATTGGAAGCCCTCCGGCTGAGAAACTGATCTTTCAGCCAGAGGGCTTATGAATTACCGATGGGCCACCTTTCGGGCCGGTTTGCTTGCAGTGAGCCGGCGCGATGACCGTGAAGATCTGCCGCCCACCCGCTTTCTGGCCGCGCTTTTTCCAGATTTCTCATGCATGGTAGGAAAGGTCGGCAACCGCTTGGCCTTTGAAAGCGTGTCTCCGCTATAGACCCGCACCTGGTACAGCTCAAATAAGCGATTGATGGCCTTGGGGTCGCCTTTTCTTGCCAGATTGAGAAGGCGTCGCCGTTGGTTCATTTCCTCTTCTTCAGTATGAGAAGCCGCTCGACGTTCCATGCGTAGACCTTTCTCCATCTGAACAGATGGTTAGTCGATCACAAAACGGGTAGATTGTATACCAAAACTACCCCCTTTTCCAGATGAACGATTCAGAAAGCGCACGCATTTTATTCCATTCCATACCTTTTATAAATATAAGCCATTGATTTAATTACACGTAGAATCGGAGGTTGCCTCGCTCTCACTGGCAGCCGCGGTTACTTCTCGGTCTCCCTCCCATCCGATCCTGACGTTAGACCGAAGTTGTGCTCATGGTCTGAGCCGTTTATAATCCCACAAATTCCGCACAGTAACCGACAAGATAAGGAGCATCTATCCATGGACACGTATACACGAGAAAAAACCGGAACCGATGTACAAGATGATCCGAAAGCGAGAGCGCTACTCCAACAGGCATTTGAGAAGACGGCGCGTTGGCAGAGTGATTTTCGGGGATTTGCCTCGGATTTGACCGTCAATCTTAATGGCAAAGAATCCAAAGGGACGGTGACGGTCAAGGGGCCTCGCGAGGTCAAAGTGACTTTGGGGGATCCTGAAGTCGAGAAATGGGCAGAAGGCCAGATCGGCATGATCGCCGTCCACCGGGGACCTCGCAGTTTCGCAGAATCGGACGGAAAATACGCTCTGACGCTGGGTGACGATACTGATCATCCGTTTGGTCCCCGGCTGATCATTAACGGGGACGGCATGCATTCATTTTACAGAGTCAAAGGTGATCGTATCACTCAAATCAATCGACGCATGCCGCACATGGCCTTTACGATCAACGTGGAAGACAGCGCCATAACGCAAGACGGCAAGTATCTAACCACTCGGTATACCGTCTATTATTTCTCGCCACAGGACGGCAAACTCACCAACGTCGAAAGCTTCACCGACACGCATACCCGGGTAGCGGCCTCGGATCTTCCCGCCGCCCGTCGGATTATCGCATACGAAAATGGAGAGATTGTCGTCAAATCCTTGACGTTCGAGCACCACAAGATGTTGTGATGGATTTACGCACGCGCTATCCGCGCAGTCTCAAAGAAAAGCTTGCCGGACACGTGCACTTGGGGCGGATGATCGATAAATGCCGCGCGGTGCTGGCAGGTACGCAGGGGGAGTATATCTTCCCGTGTTCACTGGATCATAAACTATTGGATTTTTCCCGCTTGACTCCCGAGCAATTTTTACAAGCCGTGAAAGTGGGAACAGACCATGAAGTGACGTCGTGGTTTGTGAGGATGGCGGCTCCCCATAGTGGGCCCGAAATTGACGCCTGGAACAAGATGATGCTTGAAGCGGGACCGGACACTGAGGAGAAGTGGGCTTATTTTAACAAGACCCGTAATGCCATTGCCTCGAACCGTACAGACATTTCGACCTGGGCAGATCTGCTGGACTTTGAAGAAAAACGCAGGCCCGTGAAGAAACCAGGTTAAGAAAGCCCCTCCCCACTAGTTCCCCCTCCGAAGCCGCCAAAATTGCCGCCAAATCCACCCTGTCCGCTTCCCCAAAATTCATTACGATGCAGGCGCTGAAACGGATGACGGAGGTCAGGCCGGCTGATCCACCATAAAAAAGCCAGCGCCCCTGCTCCCGTGAACAGGGTGAGGAAGATGCCGACGCCCTTCATATGTGATCGTGGCGGATCACCAACTCGAATATCTTGCATCAACGACGCCAGGGAAACGGTCGCGCGGTAGAGTCCCTCACCGTAATGACTGGTACGAAATGCCGGTTGAATGTACTGGCGACCGACATCCTCAATGACCTGAGGTGTCACGGTAGCCATCACGCCTCGTCCTACCGAAACTGCCGCCTGGCGATCTTCCAGCACGGCCAAGATCAGCACGCCATGATCCTTCTGCGCAGTCCCCACTCCCCACTGTTGATAAATCGCCGATGCATATTCTTGCGCCGTCTGATAGGGAGCCAATGCTTTGACGGTCACGACCACCATCTCCACCCCGGTCTTTCGTTCCAGATCCTGGCACACGGATCGGATGCGGGCCTTCCAATCGGGGTCCACCCCGCCCCCATGATCACTGACATACCCCAACGGTTCCGGTAAAGGCCGGCGATCCTGACTGCTCCCCTCTACCGTCTGAGGAAGCAGCAGACCAATCAGCACGAGCGTGCGGAACAAGTCTCCAAGGGGCAAATGGGTATCGAACCACGTCATGAAGGTCTCACACCCTGGCGAGCCCAGTCGGATAATGTCTGCAAGGCGACCGCGTAGCGCTCGAACAACCGCGGCATCTCCACTGGACCCGGTGTCACGACGCCCCTTTTGAGATTCCATACCTCTTGTAGAGCGAAGGCATCGAGTCCGAAGCGTGGCGACATGTCGCTAAGCAGGGCATCCGTCGAAGAAGGTAACGGGAGACCTCTGAGATAATATTGGCCTCGGAGACACGGCAGCAGCGTCGTCAAGGAAACCGGGAGCAGAATGGCAAGAGCCTCCGATTTCCCGGCTCCTTCCACAAAGCGCTGCCGTAGCCTCACCAGATTACCGATTATCTCTCGCGCGCATTGCGCGGCCAGATTTCCCTGGTCGATCAGAAGAGATGGAAATGGATCATGTCCCATTAACAGCGCATGGTGGTGCTTGATCTCAACATACTCCAAAGGGAAGAGCGTCTGTGAATCGCGAATGTCTCGCTCGGTCAGAAAAAGAGGAACGACGATCCGGTCCGGAGACCAACGCCGATGGCTCTTGGCATATCGTTGGAGTCGCGTCATATCATGCTGCGCCAGAAGAAGAATCACATTGAGGTTGGAACGTCCCGTCAAAAATTCGCCTCGGGCTGCGCTCCCGTACAGAATGACCCCCTCCAAGGTGTCGCCAAAGATGCCCGTGACCTCTTTCACGTACTTCCGGAGGGTCTCGCGGACTTCATCCGGAAGTTCGGCGGGAATTCTTTCACTCAGCTTAATCGGCATGGTCAGCCGGTTTGGACCATGGCATCGGCAGGCAGGCGATCAGCATGCAGATCGGGCAGGAGCCCGGCGGCGATGAGGCGATCGAGCATCCCGAACGGGGGGCTGGTTCGAAGCCCCGCCGTGGTGCTTAGAACCTGGTAGCGAAGCCGCCGGTTGCGGTCGAGTGTTTTGAACACACGGTCGCGCAGGAACCCGAGCAAAGGATTACCCGTATTCCAGAACCTCACCTGCTCATCCGCCAGGCGTTGCAGCATTTCCACATGGGGGCGGCGCGTCCGTTCAAACGATGCCAGGGCGGCGGCGGAACAGTCATGCTTGTCTAAACACCCGGGAATTAAATCGGCCAGCACCATCGCATCCATCATGGCCTGCATGCGACCTTGCGACGCGTGGGGATTCATTGCGTGGGCGGCATCCCCGATCAACACGGCGCCATCCGCAACCCAGGTGTCGGTGTAGACCCGTCCTGTCGGCATGTAGGCCGTCTGTTTCCAATCCACCAGCGTGCGAAAGGTCGCAGCCAGATCCGGGGCGATCTTCGACCATTGCTCACGGAGCGGGCGAAGACCGGTCCTTTTAATCTGAGACATCGAATCGGCGGGAATCATATAGAACAGATACACCTTGCGGCCCGTGGCCGGAAAGACGCCCAAGATCGTGCGGCGGCCGACAAAATACCGGGCTTCCGCCATTTCATCCGGTCCCTCCAGGATGGCAATCAGATAGGCCTCGGGATATCGGTGTAGACAAGCCCGAATGCCGAGGGCGTCGCGAACTTTGGACAATGCGCCGTCCGCGCCTACCACGATCTTCGCCGAAATGGTAACACGCTGACCCGCGTGCTCGGCTTCAACTCCGGCGATCCGATCACCATCCCGAATGAGACCTTTGAACTCCGCGCCATACCGTAAGGCGCCGGGCGCCACGTTCTCCAGCGCATTCAGGACCGCATGATGCGCGGCATTCGGCAGAGTGACGATCGCCCGATTGTACGGGGGCGGCAGCATCCCATAATCGATGGTGCACATGCGTTGGGGCCTGCCTCCCTGAAGCGCGGTAGCCTTCGTCTCACCGGCCCGGCAGAAATGAAAATATCGCACCGGACGCACGGCATCCGAGGGAAGCTTCGATAAAATTCCAAGGCGGTCCAGGATCGCTTGTCCGTTCGGCTGCAGAATTTCCCCTCGTAGACCCGTAGGCGGACCGCCGGCCTGTTCGAGCACGACG
>DATFCE010000284.1:0-14587 GCA_035253365.1 Nitrospiraceae bacterium | reverse complement strand
CCGGAACTCGTGGGATCTTGATGTCGAACTCGCCACCCGCCTGACCATAGCCGGACGGATCGGCGGCAAAAGCCTGGTAGGTGCTGAGGGTCATCGCCGCCCCAAACAAAAAGGCGCGTGTCACAGGATTCATGATGCCTCCATATAATGAGAGATGCACTGATAGTTCGGCGAAACGGGGCGGGAGTCTATCATTCCTGCCCGCGGTCCGGCAACCGTTGGGCGCCCCGGTAGAGTTCGCCTTCTTACTACCGCATGCCGGTTCGATTTCCGGACGCTATCGCGGAGGACGCTGTGCTAGAATGGCGCTGGCCTGTGTGAGGCCGTAGACGATTGGTTCGAGAGGCATTGTGGCGTTTTCACGCAGGAGTCTTGCCAAGTATCAAGCCGGAATGCGTCGCCGGATAGATGTGCTGCGGACCAAGACGGAGGACAGCCTCGATGTCGCCATGGATCATATGATGCAGGAGCGGATAGACAGTTACTTTCGTGTCGAAGAAGGGCTTGCGGAAATCGACCTCACCTTGACGCTTATCGAAGAGGAACTGCCGCTTATCTATGATCTTTCCGGCGCCATGCGGCTTGAGGCTCGGTTGGAATTCATCGAGGATCGCTGGGACGATTTCGACAGTGAAATCCGCGAACGGCCTCGGCGCCGCCGGCGCCGGATCAACCTGACCGACTTCCTCAAAGCCGCCGGCGGAAGCTGGGACGGAGACACTGCCGGTGCTCGGGGTGAGATCAACACCGTGATCGAAGCGTACACAGCCCTTGGTGTTGAAGAAGGCAGTTCTATGGCGACCGTGACCGCTGCGTTTCGGCAGCGTGCCAAGAATCTCCATCCGGACGCGAGAAAGGGCGACCGAAGTACGGAGCCGGAGTTACGCCGGATCATTGAGGCGTATCAATTTCTAAAAGAACATTTGAGCCTAAGTCAAACCGAGCCGCCCCGTCGGTCGGACGCACCGTATTCACCCACCGAGTAAACCTTGACGCACGGACGCCCGAGTCACTACATCACTGATCCGGCCGAACTGGAAAGTTTCTGCCGCCGCATTCAGCACTGTTCGCGACTGGCGTTGGATACCGAGTTCGTCGGGGAAGAGACGTTCGTCCCCCGCTTGGAGTTGATTCAGATCGCCGGTCCGGACGAGTCCGCGGCCATCGATTTTCCGGCGGTAAAAGGACAACCGGCGCTCGACTCATTGTGGAACGTGATCTGCGACCCCCATATCGAAAAGGTGGTGCACGCGGGGCGTCAGGATTTGGAACTCGTCGCAATCCATGCCGGGCGAATTCCCACGCCGTTTTTCGATACGCAGCTTGCGGCGGCCATGGTGGGATATGGCGCGCAAGTGGCCTATGCCGGTTTGGTGCAGCGCGTCGCCGGGAAGCGGCTGGCCAAATCCCATACCTTTACCAATTGGAGCCACCGGCCTCTCACCAAAGATCAAATCACCTATGCTCTTGAAGACGTGCAATTTCTGCTGCCCATTCATGATCGGCTTCGGGCGCGGCTAAAAACGCTGGGACGGGAGGAATGGATTCGAGAAGAATTTAATCGGCTGCAAGCAACGCTCGGGGAACGGTCACGCGGACCGGAAGAACGATATCAACGAATCCGGGGGTGGGACAATCTCCAGCCTCGCGCGGCGGCGGTGCTCCGAGAATTGGCGTCCTGGCGGGAAGGCGAAGCCAAGCGCCGAAATGTGCCCCGGGGGCGCGTGCTGCGCGATGAAGTGCTGCTTCAAGTCTCACGCCAAGTTCCCAAGACGCTGGAAGAGCTGCGCGCGATCCGGGGCGTGCACCCGTCGGAGGTCGATCGGAGCGGAGAGTCGTTACTGGCGACCATTCAACGCGCGCTGGCATTGCCCGCGGCTGAATGGCCGGAAATTCCGCGTGACCGCAAGCCGGAGCCAGACGCTACCGGCAAGATGGAACTGTTGCAAGCCGTCCTGAAGGCGCGCGCGCTGGAAGAGGACATTTCGCCTAGCTTGCTGACCACCACGGCCGATCTGCAAGCGCTGCTGGACAGCAAGGAAGATCCCGCGCGGCTTAATCTGCCGATTGTGCAGGGATGGAGGCGCAAGCTGGCCGGAGAAACGCTCCTTCAGTTGCTGGACGGCAAGCTTCTTGTGCAGCTCGATCGGGAGTCCGGCAAAGTCCGCCTCAGTCAAGTCTCGTGAGACCGACCGCTGCCGCCTTATCGTAAGAGTTGACGGATCGTATCCGCCGGTCGCGCCAAAAGCGCCGTCTCTCCTTTTTCTACGATCGGACGCTGGATCAAATCGGGGTGCTTGATCATAAGATCCAGCAGCTCATCTTCGCTGACTTCTTTTTTGGCAAGGCCCAATGTCTTGTAGATGTCTTCCTTCGTCCGGAGCATTTCTTTCGCGTGAAGGCCGGCCTTCTTGAGCAACGCCTTGAGCTGCGTCTTGGTAAACGGCTGCTCATAATAATTGACCGCGGTAAATTCCTGTCCGCTCTCTTTCAAGAGCTGGACCGCCTGCCGGCAGGTGGAACAGGTCGGTTTCTGGTAAATTGTGATCTTGGCCATACAAAGCTCTCCTTCCCTGCCGCGCTGTCCTTGACCTCATTTTCCGCCGCGTGTTACATCAATCTCCCATGGAACCGAAGGAACGAAATCAGCCGACGGCGGGGACCAGCTCGAGCGGTGAATTTGCCTGCGCCACGGCGACCCAGCGAACCCTGAAGGAATTGCGTACGAAGCGCAAGGGCCAACCTGTTTTTGTCGTCGGCCATGTGCTCGATCGAAAAGGACAAGAGGCGGTTTTCGAACTGTTCAATGTCCGGCTCGCCGTCGTCAAGTTTGCCGATGGCGTGCTCATGGGATACGATCCTCTTGAGTTACTGTTGCCGACGGAAATCGACGACAAAGGCGTGGCGTTTTTTGAAATCCGCTACTGCGCGACATGCGACCAGCCGTTTCCTCTGACCGCTCAAGAGGTCCAGGCCGAGGTAGAGCCGACCGAATGCCCAGCGTGCGCAAGCTAATCAGGACTGAGTGCTGAGTGCCGAGGACTGACCAAGCCAGCTAGTACCGAGCGCCTAGACACGGATAAAACTCTCATGTGATCCTGATGGAGCCCTCGGTCCTAATCAACAAGCGGCGCAAACTCCAGCGCTTTTTTCAATAAACAATCGCCTGCCACTCCTTGCAAGGGCATTGGGAGCATGCCGGCATCGAGCTGTTTGATGGAGAGTAACCGGTAACCGTCGCCGACTTTCTCCGCGTCTGCTCTGACTGAATGGCATATCTCGATCTTTTTCCAAATTAAATTGTCGAGTACAGCATCGGTCGGAATGAGCGTGGCTTCCGACACCGCGCCACCCGCGACAACTTGGGCCGTCGCCTGTTTTCGATCTTTGGAGATGGCGGTGACAACGGCGAAGAGCGTCTCCTGCGCCGAGACAATCGGCACCCAAACCGCCAAGCAGCCGGCAGCTACAAGCCCAATGGCAACTCGTCGATTCGTCATTCGTGTATCCCGGTCGGCGCTGGTGGCGGTGGAGCAGGAGCCACGGCGGGCATTTCACCTGGAATCGCTCCATGGCTGAGAGCGCTTTTTCCAATCCTTTTCGATGGAGGAGAACCTGCATCCGGGAGCGGCTGGGGAGCGTGCATGGCCAGCCATATGACCATGACGGCCGCAATGATCAGTATCCCGATAAGCGCCGCTCGCGTATAGAAGTGCGCCATAATGTGATCCTACCAAGTTCAGAATGACCGCGACAGGAGTATGCCGAGCCGCCCGTCATTTATCAAGGCGTGTTCCTTGACGCGGTGATTGTTCGCCCATAGAATCCCACAGGTGTCCAGGAGGGAGGAGAAACCATGCCTCACGATTTTATGCCGGGGCTGGCGGGCGTGCCCGCTGCCAAGTCGGCAGTCAGTGATGTGGACGGCGAGCGAGGGATTCTCGAATACCGCGGAATTCGCATCGAAGAGCTGTGCGCGCGGTCTTCATTTCTCGAAACGACGTACCTGTTGTTGTTCGGGCGCCTGCCGACGGAATCCGAGCTGAAAACATTCATCCGCGATGTGACGGTTCACCGCCGCATTAAATTTCGGATCGTGGATCTTATCAAATGCCTGCCCGAGCATGGGCATCCGATGGATGCGCTGCAAGCGGCCGTCGCCGCGCTGGGCATGTTTTATCCGGGGCGGAATGTCACAGACATTACCAATAATTATTGGTCCGCCGTCCGGTTGGTCGCTAAACTGCCGACGATCGTGGCGGCCTATGCCCGCATTCGCCACGGCGATGAGTACATTGCGCCTCGGGACGACCTGAGCTTTTCCGAGAATTTTCTCTACATGCTTACCGAGCAAGTTCCCGAACGTGTCTGGACGGAGACGCTCGATGCGTGCCTGATCCTGCATGCCGAGCATACGATGAATGCCTCGACATTCTCAGGGTTGGTTACAGCTTCTACGCTTGCCGATCCCTACACGGTTGTCGCGTCGTCGATCGGCACGCTGAAAGGCCCTTTGCATGGCGGGGCGAATGAAGAAGTCGTTCAAATGCTGCGGACGATCGGAACACCGGGGCGGGTACGAGACTTTGTCGAACAGAGGCTCGCCGCCAAAGAGAAGATCATGGGATTTGGCCACCGGGTCTATAAGGTAAAGGACCCCCGCGCGACAATCCTTCAAAAGCTGTCCGAGCGTCTGTTCAAGGAATGCGGAACTTCGCCGCTCTATGAAGTCGCCTTGGAAATGGAGCGCGTATCGACCGACCTGCTCGGTAACAAGCATATCTACCCGAACGTCGACTTTTATTCCGGCATTGTGTACGACAAGATGGGCATCGAACTGGATTTCTACACGCCGATCTTTGCAATGGCGCGGGTGGCGGGTTGGCTGGCCCACTGGTTCGAGCAACTCAAAGAGAATAAACTCTTTCGACCCGAACAGATTTACGCCGGCGAGCACAACCGGCCGTATGTACCCATAGAAGACCGGTAACTTCGCAGGCTGCTGAAAACGGCGGTATTTACACCCGCCCACCTCAGCGTGCCGAGACACGCTGTTTCCCAGGCTTTGTTCTCGGCTCGTCCAAGTCCTCAACGAGCCCAGAGGCTACGTCTCCGGCTTGGACTTCACCTGCGGCGCGCTTCGGGAAGGGGCGCGCCTTGGTGCGCCTGGGAGCGGGTGGGTGCAATACGACCGTTTTGAGCAGCCTGAATCGCCAAGTACCCGTACGGAGCAAGGGGTCGTTTATGGATAAGACCGTTGTGATCGCCGGTGTAGGACCGGGATTAGGGGCGGCACTGGCGCGAAGGTTTGTGAAGGAAGGCTGTCGAGTCGGGATGTTTGCGCGGTCGGCTGATTATCTCCACGCGCTCGCGTCTGAACTAAACGGACCGCAGAGTGCCGCTCTGGCGGTCCCTGTGGATCTCACCAATCAGGAACAGATCACGAATGGATTCGCCCGTGTCCGAGAACGATTCGGCGCCGTCGATGTCCTGATCAATCATGCGGGCAGCGGAATATGGAAGGGGTTGCTTGAGTTGTCCTCAGAAGAATTTGAACAGGCGTGGCGCGTAGGCGCGTACGGCAGTTTTCTGTGCGCCCGCGAAGCGGTTCCGGATATGATAAGACAAGGCGGCGGCACCATTCTCTTCACGGGGGCCACCTCCTCGGTTCGCGGGCGAGGCGGCGCGCCGGCGTTCAGCAGCGCGAAATTCGCCGTCCGCGGGTTGGCCCAATCGTTGGCTCGTGAATTGTGGCCCCAAGGCATTCATGTCGCTCATGTCATCGTCGACGGCGTCATTGACACACAGGAAGTTAGACAGAATGCCGCTGTCGCGGCCGATGAGCCGCTATTGAATCCGGACGCGATTGCAGAGACGTATTGGAGCCTGGTGATTCAGGAGCGGAGTGCCTGGACGCTTGAGCTTGACCTGCGTCCTTTTAAGGAAGACTTTTTTGTCTGATACAGAGAGTAAACGCCCTGTTACTGATCGCCGTTGAGGCGGCTCATGGTAGACATCGATCCCATGCAGGTATTGCGGCGGTTGCTTGACGCGGCGGTCCGCTTTGAAAGCAAGGCTCCTCGTCAGGCGCGTCTGGAGGCGGAACGGCGGATATTACAGGAGACAATCACGCAGGCGCAACTGGTTCTGTCTGTAAGCGGTAAGGCGCCGGTAAAACGTACCGCTCAGGAAACAACGGCACAGGCGCACGACGTTATGGAAGCCGGTGCACTCCTTAGGGCTTTACCCGGTGGGAAGGCCATGCGAAATGAGGGGCGGAAGATGCCCAACAAAAAAGTGCCCAAAGGCCGCCGGTGAAGTAGGGTTACGCTAGGTTTCTTCCGGTGTTCCGCCTTCGGTGATGGGCGCGTCGCGGCTAATATCGTTCTTGGCCGCCTCAACCTTCGCACCCAATTCCTCGGCCTCTTGCGGCGTCAATACGGCGTCTGCCTTCGCAAACATCTCGTTCTCTTCCAAGGCCACATGTCGCTCCACGTGCTTCTGTAAATCTTGGAATTTCGGCAGCCATTTATGGTCGTAAGCCCGAGCCGCCCCAAGTTCATCGAGAAGCGTTTTGATGTTCCGGTGCGCTTCGAGGGCTTCCGCGGCTTCATCGCGCGTGGACTCTGCTTGTTGAAAAACGCGATACACGTGCAGATCTTCTACCTGGGCATGGAGTTCTAACTCTCTTTTCAGTTGTTGAAATAGCCGATGGCGTTCCGGCGTGTCGGGTTGTCCGAATGCTCGCTGTATCTGTTTAAAGAGTGAGGCTACCTTCTCATGATCCCGCCGTAAGAGCGTAAAGACATCCACGTGCATTTACCTTTCTGACAGCTGTCTGGGTTGCTGAGCCAATTGTTGCCGCAGAGTGGTGACTTCTTTCTCTAATTCCATCATTTTTATTTCCCGACCTACGACCGCATCATAAAATTTTTCCAGTTCCTCCACCTTTTCCTGAAGAAGTCGCCTGGACATTTCCAGTTCGGCCATCAACCGGTCCCGTTCTTCGTCAGCCTTCTTCCGGTCCGTGATATCCCGCGTAAAACACCGTGTATGCAGAAACCGTCCGTCCCGCCAGCACACATTGGATGAGATGAGGACATGTTTGATGGTCCCGTCTTTCGCGCGCACTCGAGCTTCGTAGTTCCTAAGTATTTCATTGTTCGCGAGCCGCTGAAGAATATCCTTGATGACGGCCGCATCAGCGTGAAACTCACTGATGTGATGGCCAATGTATTCCTCCCGGGTGTAGCCGAGCAGGTCGAGCTCAGCCTGGTTCGCTCGCACGATCATGCCTTCGGCGTTGACCAAATGTAGTCCAAGGACCCCGTTTTCAAAGAAGTCGACGAGGTCATCATCACTCTGTGGAGATGGGCCATATGTCGTGTCGGCTGGCATGCCGGATTCCCCAACGTGGGTCTCCGCGTCTAATACGCACCTTTATCATAGCCACCATGAGGAAGCGTGGACAGTGCATATCCAGGGAGTTTTATGTCAGGCAAAGACTTCCGCGTGCATATGTGCCGCATCCAAAAGACACCGCAGCGATACCTACACCACATAGCAAGGCAAGAAGCTCGGGAAGGGGGTCCACGGGTCAAGAACTGGTCTCGGCCAGTTCGGGGTGGGGCGGGTGTAATGTGTCGCCTGGGTGGGCGGGTGAACTAATGGGGCGACATTGAAGGACCTGCTTCCGAGCACCGGGGATCTAGGGTTCACCGTCAATACTGAGTGCTATTCCAAAGTCTGACAATCTCGACTAAGGAACAATGGCGCGTCGCGCCTCACGCCGGTAGAGTGCGCCTTCACCATCCGAGGCTGACTGATGTCTACACACACCGACGTCGGGTTGGAAGGAACGCCGAACGGGTCTGCTTCCGCGCCGATCGATACGGGTCTCACTTCGCTGCTTATCCTTGCGCGCTTCTTTGGCGTAGCGGCGGATGGAGATTATCTTTGTCATCAATTCGGCGAGTCGGGGCAGGTGTTGTCCCAAACGGGACTGCTCCGCGCGGCAAAACATTTGGGTTTGAAAGCCGGACTTCTCGAATCGGAGTGGGACCGCCTGTCCGGCATCCCGCTTCCAGCAATGGCGCGTCGCAAAGATGGTCGATATCTCGTTCTTGCCAAGGTGGAGAAAAACAAGGTGCTGGTGCAGGATCCGCTTGAAGCCGGACCGCGGGTCCTGTCTCGGACGGAGTTCGATGCGCTCTGGACGGGCCACCTGATCCTGTTCACCAAACGGGCCTCGCTTGGTCCGTACGACCTCACGTTCGACTTCACGTGGTTCATCCCCGCTCTCGTCAAATATCGATGGCTACTGGGGGAAGTGTTGTTGGCGTCCTTCTTTCTCCAACTGTTTGCTCTGCTCACGCCGCTGTTTACGCAAGTCGTGATCGACAAGGTGCTGGTGCACAAGGGCTTCACGACGTTACACGTATTGGCCATCGGGATGTCGGCATTGGCGGTGTTCGAAGTCATTCTCGGAGGGCTACGCGCCTATCTCTTCTCACACACCTCGAACCGTATTGATGTCGCACTGGGCGCGCAGGTGTTCCGGCATATTTTGGCCTTGCCGTTGGCGTACTTCGAAGCGCGCCGCGTAGGCGATACCGTGGCGCGGGTGCGGGAACTTGAAACGATTCGGCAATTCCTGACTAACTCCTCGGTCACGGTCATCCTGGATCTGGTCTTTGCCATCGTATTTTTGGCTGTCATGCTGCTGTACAGCCCGCTGTTGACGATCGTGGTCATCGGTTCCATCCCGCTGTACGCAGGGCTGTCCCTTATCGTAACGCCCATTATCCGTGGCCGGCTGAATGAGAAGTTTAATCGCGGCGCGGAAAACCAGGCCTTCCTGGTAGAAGCGATCAATGGAATTCAGACGGTGAAAGCCATGGCGGTCGAGCCGCCGCTTCAGCGCAAATGGGAAGAACAGCTCGCCGGCTATGTCAGCGCAGGCTTTCGCGCCACGAGCCTCCTGACGGTCACGAGCCAGATTGCGTCCGGTATCCACAAAGTCACTACCATCGCCGTGTTGTGGCTCGGCGCCCATCTCGTCATCAGCGGGGAACTCAGCATAGGGCAACTGATTGCCTTCAATATGCTCGCTGCGCAGGTGACAGGGCCGCTGTTGCGCCTCATCAATCTCTGGCAGGACTTCCAGCAGATCGGGATCTCGGTCCAGCGTTTGGGTGATGTGCTGAATGCCCCGACTGAGCCGGCTTACAATCCCGGCCGCACCACACTTCCCACGCTCTCGGGTCACGTAGCGTTTGAAGATGTCACGTTTCGTTATCACCCGGAAGGCCGTGAGGCGCTGCGCAAGGTGTCCTTGACGGTGTCGCCGGGAGAGATCATCGGTATCGTCGGGAGGTCCGGTTCAGGCAAGAGCACCATTGCCAAGTTGATCCAGCGTTTGTATGTGCCCGAACACGGGCGCGTCTTGATCGATGGCATCGATGTGGCGCAGGTCGATCCGGCCTGGCTGCGGCGGCAGGTCGGCGTAGTCTTGCAGGAGAACTTTCTCTTCCACCGTTCGGTCCGGGACAATATCGCCTTGACCGATCCCGGTCTCTCCATGGCACCGATTATCCGAGCGGCTCAGTTGGCCGGGGCGCACGATTTTATCGTCGAGTTGCCCGACGGGTACGATACGCTCGTCGGCGAGCACGGTTGCGCCCTGTCCGGAGGGCAGCGCCAACGGATTGCGATCGCGCGCGCCCTGATCGGCAACCCCCGCATCGTCATCTTCGATGAAGCGACCAGCGCGCTGGATTATGAGTCCGAATCGATCATTCAGCGCAATCTCTCCCAGATCAGTCGCGGACGGACGGTGTTCATCATTGCCCATCGGCTGAGCACGGTGCGCACGGCTGATCGAATTTTGACTATCGATAAAGGCGAAATACTCGAAGAAGGCACCCATGATCAGTTGGTGGAGGAAAACGGGTACTATGCCCGTTTGCATACATTGCAAGCCGGTTCTCGTCCATGTATGCGGGACTGTGGATCGCCTGCATAAGAAGCCCTGATATGGGTGAATCGATGCGTTCTCGGGGGTAGGACTCGGGAAGGTTGCTGACTGTGATGTCACGAATTCAAATCGGCAAACATCTCGCCGCTTGGCGTTCAGCATGGCAGGAAAGCCGTCAACCGGTGGGTGTGGCGCCATCCGGACCATCGGTTGAATTCTTGCCGGCGGTTCTGGAAATCCAAGAAGCCCCGCCTTCGCCCATAGGGCGCGCGATCAGCATAGCCATCATGGCGGCATTGTTGACCGGCGTCCTGTGGGCGGTCTTCAGCCGGATCGACGTTGTCGCCGTCGCGCAAGGGAAGATTATTCCCAGTGTGTATACGAAGGTCATCCAACCGCTGGAGAGCGGCGTGGTGAGAGGGATTTACGTGCGAGATGGGCAATATGTCCATAAAGGCGAGGTCCTTCTCGATCTCGATCCCACGGCGGCCGGGGCGGATCGCGATCGCTATATCAATGAATACCGATCGGCGAAAGTTGAAGCGGCCAGACTGCGGGCGCTGATTGCCGGGAAAGCGACATTCGATCCGCCGGCCGACTCCCTTCCGCAATTCGTCATGCTTCAACAGCAGATGCTGCGTGACCAACTGAGCGAGTACGAGGCTCGAGTGGAGGCAGCCGGTCATTTAGTGGCTCAACGTAAAGCGGCGCTCGATGCGACAAAGGAACACCTGGCGAGACTGCAAGCCACGGTGCCGATTGAGGAAGAGCGGGCGGAGGCCTACAAAAGGCTGTTGCAAGACCAGTTTGTGTCCAAGATGGACTATCTACAGTTTGAGCAACAGCGAATCGACAAGGCTCAGGAGTTGGCCGCCCAAAGGCAAAAATTAATCCAGGATCGGGCCGCACTGGCCGAATCGCAGAAAAATTATGGCGCGCTCATCGCGGAATTTCACCAAGCCCGCCAAGCCGAACTGTCCGCCGCGGAAATCAAAGCGACATCCCTGGAGCAAGAAGTGGTCAAAGCCGAGCAGCGAACCGAATTTCAAACACTCATCGCTCCGGTTGACGGCGTCGTTCAGCAGTTGGCCATTCACACGGTCGGCGGTGTGGTGACGCCGGCGCAGCAGGTGATGATGGTCGTGCCTCGGGAGTCGACGCTCGATATCGAAGCGTGGGTTGAGAACAAAGACATCGGATTTGTGACGGTGGGGCAGCCTGTCGAGATCAAAGTGGAAACGTTTCCATTTACCCTGTACGGAACGATCGATGGTCGGCTCATCAGTGTCTCGGATGATGCCGTGCCGCAAGAGAAAGCAGGATTGATCTATGCCGCCCGCGTCAGCATGGCGCGGTCCACCATGCTGGTCGAAGGTAAACGCGTGAACCTGTCCCCTGGAATGGCGGTCACGGTGGAAATCAAAACCGGCACGCGCCGCGCGATTGAATATTTCTTGAGTCCGCTGCTGAAGTCGGTCAAGGAGAGCATCCGGGAACGATAGCTGCCGGTTGCTTCCGGATCGGGAGCGGAGTAAGCCATTTTCATTAGGCCATTAGCAAAGACATTAAAGAAGATCGTGAAACCCTCAGAAAACACCTCACAGGATCGGGAGGTCGACATTACCACACGCGGACGCCTGACCAATGGGCCACTGGACATCCGGTCCCTGGCGTTGACGGGCCTGTTCGTGATGGCGTGTTTCTATACTCTCTACTGGGGGCGCGGGATCTTTCTCCCCATTACATTAGCGCTGCTCCTGAGTTTTCTCCTCGCTCCTCTCATACGCGCATTGCGCAAGCTCGCCATGCCCGAGCCGGTGGGCGCGGCGCTTGTCTTGTTGACGCTTCTCGCCGTTGTCGGCTATGGCGCCTATCGACTGTCGGAGCCGGCCGCGCAATGGATGGCTGAAGCGCCGCGCGCGTTCCGGCAGGTGGAGTACAAGCTCCGGGCCCTAAAGAAACCGGTCGAGGAAGTCAGCAGAGCAACTGAACAGCTCGGCAAAATTGCCAATATTGGAGAGCCCAAGAAACTACGCGAAGTTGAGCTCAAGCGTCCATCATGGAGCGAGGCCTTAGTGGGCGTGACCGGCGAATTTATCGGCGGCCTGGCCGCCACCGTCATATTGCTGTATTTCTTTTTGGCATCAGGCGATCTCTTCCTTCAAAAACTCGTGAAGGTATTGCCGCGGCTTGAGGATAAAAAGCGAGCGGTGGAAATCGTGCGCGAAATCGAACGGCACACGTCGACGTATCTGTTGACGGTGAGCGCGATCAACGCCTGCGTGGGAGTGGTGATCGGGTTGGCGATGTTTTTACTCGGGATGCCGAATCCTGTCCTCTGGGGTGTGATGGCGGCGTTCTTAACCTTCATCCCATACCTGGGACCGCTCGTCGGAGTAGGCGTGATTACGGTCGTGGCGGCTCTCACTTTTGACGAACTGGGATGGATTCTTTTGGTGGGGGGGACCTACTGGGGAATCGCCGCGCTGGAAGGGACGTTTATCAGTCCGATGGTCGTCGGCCATCGGCTGACTTTGAATCCTGTTGTGTTGCTTTTTGGATTATTCCTATGGGGGTGGATATGGGGGATTGGAGGTGCGTTGTTGGCGGTTCCACTCATGGCGACATTCAAAATCTTTTGCGATCACATCGAGCCGTTAGCGCCGATCGGTGAATTTCTCGGACAATAGACAATCGACCCTTCAATATGCCGGCGTCGTTGCATGCGAGCGGCATAGCGGACATCTTATCCGCCGAACAGACACTTCGCGCTATGATTCGTAGGAGGAGAGTCCTTTTCTACCAATCCGGGGACGAATTCTCTCGCGATTCGCCATCGCCACTCCGATAAATTGATCTTTCCTTAGGTATCGGCCTTGCACTCCGTTGCGACAAGAAGCCGCGCGATTCCGCGCGGTACAACGATTTACCGTCATCACGCTATTAGAAGGAGGTTGGGAAATGAAGATAGCATGGACGACAGCAGCAGCAATAATAATCGGTGCATGGCTCGCGCCGGCCTACGCCGCCGACATCGAGATGAAAGCCGTCGATAAGAATTGTTGGGTTGAAATTTTCGAAGACGATGAATTCGATCAGGACGATCCGCATGCCGTCATACAAGGACCGGCGGAGTTTGCCACTCTGAAAGGTGTCGGCGGCAGAGATTGGAGCGACGATATTGAAAGCGTCATCGTCGGTCCCAGTGCGACTGTCAAAGCCTATTCACACAAGGATTTTGAGGGAACCGAGGTCGCGTTTACGCCGAACCAGCGCGTCCCGAAGCTTAGCAAATTGAATATGGGAAATGAAATCGAATCCATGATCATTTCCTGCGGGAAGTAACCGGTATAGAGATCGCTCGAGACGTCCATCGCTTTGAAACGTATCATGAAGTTGATGGATGGGGTGGGAACGGCTTACCGAGCCTGTTTCTTCCCCGCGCCCGAGGCCTGTTGGGAGACTTCAACAGCTGTTGAGCCGCGCTGAAATGTCGGATCGCGTCGGCTTTGCGGTGGTTCAATTCATACAGCAGCGCCAGATTGTAATGGGCTTCGTAACAACCGGCATCGCGCGACAGGACGGCTTGATAGGCCGCCATCGCTTCAGCATACTGCCCCCGTGAATAAAACAGCTGCGCCAGATTGAAACGCGCCGGGATATCGTCGGGCGCATGACTGAGGGCCGTGCGGTAACAGGCTTCCGCTTGTTCCCAGTGCTGGGATTCCGAATAGAGCCGACCTAGGTTCACGTGGGCGTCGGTGCGGCTGGGTTCCAGTGCGAGGGCTTCTCGATACGCGTGACAAGCCTCTTCCGGCGACTGCGATTCCAGCTCCGCGGCTATCTCGATCCATTGTTGCGCGGTGCGCCGTTTTTGGCGAACTTTCTCAGGCCGGCTCTTCAGCGCAAGTTCTTTCACAACGGCCCGCGGCTCAAAGTTGAACAGGAATTGTCCCGAGTCGGGCTGCCAATGCGCGGTTCCATCCCAGACGACGACCCGGCGGCCGTCGGCGTAGATCGTCACATTCCACAATTGCTGGTCGGCAGGCAGTTGACGTTTCAAGGATTGTAAAATGCGGCGGATACGAGCGACAGGAATCTTGGCTTGAAGAAGGTTCTTGGTCGTTTTCAAGAGAAGGAGGTCTTGAAACGTGCACTGAGGTCGTCGGGAAGTCGGAGGAGGCACGCCCGCTGCTCTGAAACAGGTCCGTAACGCCGCGCCGGACAGATGAAGAATTCGACCCACCTCACTGGTGGTATAATGCGTGCTCATCGTCGCGAGCTGTTGACCTTCTTGAGTTGTCCTCCCTCGGCGCGACGGGCCTTGGCCGCCGCCGGTTTTTCCTTCCGGCTCTTCTCAAGACTCGCTTTCAACGCATCCATCAAATCAATGACCTCACCGGATCGCGGCTGCGGGCTGACTGTGATCTTCTTTCCTTCCGCTTTGCGCTGGATAAGGTCCATCACGCGTTGCCGGTACTCGTCGGTGTATTGCTCGGGCTTGAACTGCTCTTCCGAGAGTTCGTCGATCAAGCGAACGGCTAGTCCCAATTCGGCTTCGGTCGTCTTGGCCGCTCCTTTGTCGATCTCTCCGAAGTCCCGCACCTCGTC
>DATFCE010000283.1:0-3275 GCA_035253365.1 Nitrospiraceae bacterium | reverse complement strand
CTCGCTGGCTTGGGCAATCAATGCCAAACTGCGATCCTCGACCGTAATGCCGTCCTGATCCGCCACGTGGCGCAAGCGCCGGACGATCTCAGAAGCCGAGATGCGGCGGAAATTGAAATGTTGACATCGAGACAGAATCGTCGCCGGAATTTTATGGATTTCTGTGGTGGCAAAAATGAAGACGACATGGGCCGGGGGCTCTTCCAGCGTCTTGAGCAGCGCGTTGAACGCCGAATTCGACAACATGTGGACTTCGTCTATGATGTACACCCGATAACTGCCGCGAAACGGCGTGAATTTCACGTTCTCCCGAATCTCCCGCACGTCGTCCACACCGGTGTTGGAAGCGCCGTCGATTTCGATGACATCCACCGAGGTGCCTTGCGTGATTTCCGAGCAATTCGCGCACACTTCACAGGGCGTGCCTGTCGGTCCTTGCTCGCAGTTGAGCGATTTCGCTAAGATGCGGGCCACCGTGGTTTTCCCGACGCCTCGCGTGCCGGAGAACAGAAAGGCATGGGCGATTCGCTTGATAGCGATGGCGTTCACCAGCGTCTGCACGACGTGCGATTGCCCGATAACCTCCTGAAAGGCGCCCGGACGATATTTTCTGGCGGAGACTTGGTAATCCATGAAAAGAAAGTGCTGAGTTTTGTGTTGAGTTCTGAGTTAAAAAACCGGATTCGTCATAACTCAAAACTCAGAATTTAAAACTTACAACTTACGACAAAACCGGGGCTAGGTGATCCTGCGGCACACACAATGATCCGCTTACCGTTGCTTCCTTCCGGACCTGGCGGGGTTCACAGAATTGTGTTGCACAGGGCCCAGCCCCTTTGTCCTTGGCGCGATGTTAATCGCTGAATGTTTTTCTCCCGCCGCCTCAATTTTAAAGGCGACGGGCACGAGCAAGCTTGGTTTGGCGGAGAGGGTGGGATTTGAACCCACGGTGCCGTTGCCAGCACACGTGCTCTCCAGGCACGCCGATTCGGCCGCTCTCGCACCTCTCCGCATTACGGACTATCGCGCTCACGCGAAAAAGAAACGCATCTTAGCATGTGGGTTCTTGACCGGCAAGCGATGCTGCCGACCGCGCATGCACACATGCCCCAGTAGGTCGCTCACGATCAATGGCGCGGGGCGGATCGCATCGAAAGAAGATTTTTAGGGGAAAAACTGATACAGTAGTCACTGTTTTCTCGCCTGTAGTTAAGTCAATCCATGCGGATGGAGAAGGCTTCCAAGAGCGTGTCCGATCACCCCGCGATACGGGTACTCCGTGTCCTCATCGCCAGCCCAAACGAGGCCAGACGAGAACAGTGGGGGCAGGCGCTGAAATCTATTTCCGCCGTGCACGAGGTCGGTGAGCTGGTCGATCTTCGGCGAAACATGACGAATTTGAAGCCCACCGTCCTGTTATTGGATATGGCGTTGCCCGAGCTCCACGGCGCTTCGGACGTGTCGGCGATTCAGCGGCTGAACCCCGCCACGAAGATTATTCTCTTGACCAAAGCCCCGGCCGAGGACGAAGGCACGTCGATGCTGGAGGCCGGCGTGAGAGGATACTGTGCGGTGGACATCGATCGGGAGCTTTTGAAAAAAGCCGTGCAAATGGTTCATAAAGGAGAAATCTGGGTCGGCCGAAAGTTCATCTCCCAGTTGCTCGATGCGCTGGTTTCACTGACGGAGAAACAGCGGGCGAAATCCGTTCCGCTCGCCGAGTCGCTCGAACGATTAACGCTGCGGGAGCGGGAAATCGTTCAATTGTTGGGGGGCGGCGCCAGCAATAAGGAAATCGCCACTCAACTCCACGTGAGCGAAAAGACCGTGAAAGCTCATTTGACGTCTATTTTTCGGAAATTGGGCGTCTCCGATCGGCTCCATTTGGCCTTGTTCGTCAACGGCCATAAGCCTGAGTCTCTCTGAGTGCCCGGATCGTCTCGTATAGTGAGGGAACCCTTGCCGCCGATCACTGTCTTCATCGCTGATCGCGAGAAACGAAGAACTGAGCAATGCCTGGATCTTCTGCGAACGGCGAAAGACGTTCGGGTGGTCGGAACAGCGCGAAGCGCGCAAGAAGCCATCGCGGGGGCAGACTCGAAGCCCCACATTCTTTTGTTTGATCTGAACATGAGCCACAATAATGCCGCTCCCGCGCTCGTGCTCATTCGTGCCAAAACTCCTCGCACAAAAGTCATCTTGCTGACGGGGCAGGCTTCCGACGCGAAGATTCTCGAAGCGATTTCACAAGGCGCACGGGGATATCTTGGCCCTATCGCCATCCGCCGGTTTCTCATCAAAGCCGTGCGCGTCGTGCATGCCGGGGAAAGCTGGGTCCCTCGCGCGATGGTCGCGAAAATCATCGACTGTCTGACACGCCTCCATCTCAAAAAAACTCGCCTCGCCAAACAATAACTATTTCACGTTGCGTAACCGGCTCCTTCGGTTTGGCCGTCGGCCGGTCTTTCTTCCTGTACAGACTTAAGTCCAATTGTTCTGTGCCTCGGCCACCGACATAATCTGGCCCCATTGTTTCGCACGAGGGGGTTGCGTGAGAGGCATTAGTGTCGTGATCGCCGAGCCTACGCAGACGGAGCGGGTTGCGTATGTCAGACAGCTCTTTTCAGAGGAGGGCATCCATGTGGTCGCGCAAGCGGGAACGAAACAAGACGTGGTGGAGGCGTTGAAGCTCAGACCTCACATCCTTGTGCTGAATTGGGAGATGGCGGGGGTGAGCGAGATGCTGCTGCGGCTGGTCAGAAGGGACACACCTGGAACCAAAGTCATTCTCTTGATCAACCGCATGGGCCGGAGACAGCTGGTTCACGTCTTATCCCACGGCGCGCGCGGATACCTAGGACGGGCGCTCGCTCGGTCTTCACTGGCCAAAGCCATACGGCTCGTGGACAAAGGGGACGTATGGGTATCCCGAGCCATGGTTCCCATTCTAGTCGCCGTATTAAGTCGTACGGCTCTCGCCTAAAGCCGACGTCGAATCTCTAATACCTCGATGCCGACGATGAAATGTGGGCGGTGTAAGCGGACGAATCGGGCGCTTTTTACCCGACTGCTCTCGGGACGAGCGTACGCCGTGCTGTGCGATGTTTGTCTGCGGCAGAAAAACGAAGAGATTCTTCTCGAAATCGGACACCTTCGCACCCAACCGAGAAGAGACGTGCCGCGCAAATGAGCCTTTTTTATGACTACAGGACGCAGGGGGTTTGATCGCGGCTTCCCGCGACGGTATCGCCGGGAACTGTGGCGAGAATTTGATA
>DATFCE010000282.1:0-9697 GCA_035253365.1 Nitrospiraceae bacterium | reverse complement strand
GGATCACGTGAGGATCGAACGCAGATTCACACGGCCGGGACAGAGCCCTTACGAGGGCATCACATTTTCAAAACGATCGTCTGAAATTAGAAACCCCGACGGCTCGACGGTCTTCAAGTTGGAGAGCATCGACGCGCCGAGTCAATGGTCTCAGCTGGCCGTCGATATTCTGGCGCAGAAATACTTTCGGAAAGCGGGCGTGCCGCAGGTCGATCCCGACGGATGTCCCGTCGTGGGCTCGGACGGCCGGCCGGTGCTGGGCGGGGAGACGGACGCCCGTCAGGTATTTCATCGGCTCGCCGGCTGCTGGACGCACTGGGGCAAGAGCCACGGCTATTTCACGACGGAAGAAGACGCCTCGGCCTTTTACGACGAGCTGTGCCACATGCTGGCCCGCCAGATGGCCGCGCCGAATTCGCCCCAATGGTTCAACACCGGATTGCATTACGCGTATGGCCTCTCGGGTCCTTCCCAGGGCCACTACTATATTGATCCGAAGACCCATGACCTGGTCAAAGCGACCAATGCCTTCGAGCACCCGCAGCCCCACGCATGCCAGCCTTATCATGCGCTGATCTCCACCCCGCGAGGCCCCATCGCGATCGGAGACGTCGTGACCAAAAATTTAGTCGGCCTCGAAATCTACGACGGCCGACAACAAGGCGAAAGCCTCACGCGAGTGATGGCTGTCAAAGCCAATGGCGACAAACCCGTCTTTCGAGTCAGGCTCAAAAACGGCACCTGCGTCGAGGCCACGGGAGACCACTTGGTCTATGCTCTCGATGCGCGTCGTTCGATCGGGGCCTGGCGCCGCGTGGACGACCTTGCGCCGGCCATGCGGCTTCAGCTTTCAACTCGGACACGCATCACCGAGCAGTCAGAGCCATCGGCTATCGATGAAGCAGCGCTCGTCGGATGGCTGCACGGCGACGGCTTCGTCGGGCAATACGCGCAAGGGACGAATCGCAGCCTGACCATCGAATTCATGACGATCGATAAAGATGAGTTCAACTTTGTGCTGGATCGTGTGCAACGCGTCTTTGCAGGGACGCACTATCACGTGCGCTCGGTCGAGACGCAAACACCGGGGTTGGATGTGCGACGGATACGCCTGTACGGTGAAGAGCTTCGTCCATTTGTCGAGCGGTATGAATTGTTGCGAGGGACGGCTGATGTCACCATCCCGGGAGCGATTTACATGGCGGGCTTGCAAGCACAAGCGGCCTATCTGTCGGCGCTGTTTCAGGCCGATGGCACCGTGCGTCTTCGTCCGCGTCTGTCCCGTACCGCCGATATTGTGCTGAGCACCGTCTCGGAACCATTGGCGCACGGAGTCCAAGCCCTCTTGTTGAACCTCGGGATCTATGCCCGCATTCAGCGAGGTGTGGAGACTCGGCAGAATCGCCGAACGCCGTACTTTGTCTCGATCGGCTACGCCGATTCCCGGACGCGTTTTCAAGAGCTGATCGGGTTTATTTCCGAGGACAAACGGCGAAAACTCGAAGTGGCCTGTTCCGATCAATTTCCTGGAAAGCAATTGCCTGGCCTGCGCGAAGAGACGATCGTCCGCGTTGAGGCGATGGGAATCCAGCCGGTCTACGATATTCAGACTGAGAGCGGCCAATATCTTTCCAACAATGTGGTCGTTCACAATTGCTTCATCCAGTCCATCGAGGACGATCTCGTTAACGACGGCGGCATCATGGATCTGTGGATCCGCGAGGCGCGCCTGTTCAAATACGGCTCGGGCACCGGCACCAATTTCTCCAAGCTGCGCGGCGATAACGAGCCGCTCTCCGGCGGCGGCAAGTCCTCCGGCTTGATGTCGTTCCTGCGGATCGGGGATCGCGCGGCGGGCGCGATTAAATCCGGCGGGACGACGCGCCGCGCCGCGAAGATGGTCTGCCTCGATCTGGATCATCCCGACGTCGAGGAATTCATCGATTGGAAAGTGATCGAAGAGCAGAAGGTGGCCGCGATGGTCACCGGCTCGAAAATCTGCGCGCAGCGGCTCAATCATGTCTTGAAGGCGTGCCATGTGCCCGAAGGAGACGGTCGGACACGGGTGGAGACGGATCCGCTCGTCAACCCTGGATTGAAAGAAGCCATCAGGAACGCCCGCCAAGCGGCGGTTCCGGAGGCGTACATTCAACGGATGTTCGCGTACGCGAAAGAAGGCTTCACGCACTTCGTCTTTCACGAATACGACACGAACTGGGACGGCAAAGCGTACAGTACCGTCTCGGGCCAAAATTCGAACAACAGCGTCCGTATTCCCAACGGCTTTTTCGAGGCGCTGGAGAAGGATGGCGACTGGCAGCTCAAGCGCCGGACCGACGGCAAGATCACCAAGACGATCAAGGCGCGCGAGCTGTGGGACAAGATCGCGTGGGCGGCGTGGATCTGCGCGGATCCCGGCACGCAGTACGATACGACGGTCAATGAATGGCATACGTGTCCGGAAGATGGCCGCATCAACGCGTCCAATCCCTGCGTGACCGGCGATACGCTCATAGCGACCGGGGAAGGTTGGCAGCGGATCGACGCGCTGGTCGGGAAAACGGCCCGCGTGATCGGCGCGGACGGCCAGCCGCATCTGGTGACCCGCATATTTCCGACGGGACGTAAACCGATTTACACGTTGACGACACGGTCGGGCTATCGGGTCTGCATCACCGGCGATCACCGTGCATTGACGACGGGGCGCGGCGATGTCGCGGTCAACGAATTGACTACTGACGATCAGCTGTTCCTGCAGGGGCCTGGATTCGGCCGCCGAACCCTACCGGTCAATTTGGCGCTGGGTATCGGCGTGTCGATGGGAGACCGCTGTCTCAACCGATCGGTGACCCGCGGCACGGGGGTCGAAGTCGTCATCCTGACCATGCATGCCAATGAGACGCTCGTTCTGACTTCGATCGCCGAAGCCGTCAATGCTCAAAAAGCTGCGCTCAAGGCGGTAGGCGCGGTAGGCCGGACCAACGGCGCGCAGGTCACCTATGGGGTGACCGGCGCGAGGCTCTCGATCGGGTCCCAAGAGGTCGTTGATCTGTTTCGGCACTTTGCCGTGCTGGACGAAGGTCCCGAGGGCAAGCGGTTTACCTCTGCGGTCTATGACCTGGATCGTCCGGCGTTGGGGGCCGTGCTGCGCGGCCTGTTTACGGCCGATGGCATGGTGGTGCGAGAAGGGGAGCAGTCTCAGTCCATTACCTTGGATTCGAGTTCTCGTGAGTTGTTGCAGCAGGTGCAATTGCTCCTGCTGTCCTTCGGGATTAAGTCCGCGCTCGAAGAGAACCGGGCCGGGTGGGAATCCGACGCCGATTCCAATGGTCGCGGATCGCTTCGAATCAGCGGGTCATCCCGCTTCATCTTCGAGCGCGAAATCGGATTCCATCCACAAAGCCAAAAGGCGGGCGCCCTCTCGCACCTGAATATGGAGGTGGGCTGGCATCGAGATGAGCTGACCGATTGCGTGGGGTCGATCGAACCGGCAGGCGACGCGGAGGTCTTCGATCTCACCGAAGAGGCGACGCACCATTTCGTGGCCTCGGGGCTCGTGGTTCACAATTGCAGCGAATACATGTTTTTGGATGATACCGCCTGTAACCTCGCCTCGCTGAATCTCGGCGAGTTCTTCACACCCGACGGCCGGTTCAATCTCGAGGACTTTCGGCACGCGGTCCGGCTCTGGACGATCGTGCTGGAGATCAGCGTCTTGATGGCCTCGTTTCCAAGTCGCCCCATCGCGCAGAAGAGTTTCGTCTTCCGGACGTTGGGATTGGGGTACGCGAACCTTGGGACGGTTCTGATGCGCCAGGGTATTCCCTATGATTCGCCGCAGGCATTGGCGCTCTGCGGCGCGCTCACGGCGATATTGACCGGCGAATCGTACGCGGCCTCGGCCGAAATGGCGGCCGAGCTTGGGCCGTTCGAGGGTTATCCCAGGAATCGCGAGTCGATGCTGCGGGTCATCCGTAACCATCGGCGGGCCACCTACAATGCGCCGCCGGAAGAATATGAGGGCCTCACGATCACGCCGAAAGGCATCGAGCCGTCGTATTGCCCGCCGACATTGCTGTTGGCGGCCCGCCGCGCCTGGGACCGCGCGCTTGAATTGGGCACGGCGTACGGCTTCCGCAATGCGCAGACGACCGTCATCGCGCCGACCGGCACGATCGGTCTCGTGATGGACTGCGATACGACCGGCATCGAGCCGGATTTTGCACTGGTGAAGTTCAAGAAACTGGCCGGCGGCGGGTATTTCAAGATCATCAACCAGGGTTTGCCGCCTGCGCTGGCGGCACTCGGCTATACCGAAGCGCAGATCCAGGACATCGTGACCTTTTGCACCGGCCGGTGGACTCTGAATGGCGCGCCGTTCATCAATCACGAAGCGCTGCAGACCAAGGGCTTCGACGGCGCGGCGCTGGATCGGTTGGAAGCGACCTTGGGATCGGCGTTCGAAATTCAGTTCGCCTTCAACAAGTGGACGTTGGGGGAAGGATTCTGTCGTGACAAACTGGGGCTCACCGACTCCCAATTGAACGAATCCAATTTCAATATGCTCAAAGCGTTGGGGTTCACGCAGGAGCAGATCGCCGCGGCGAACGATTACTGCTGCGGCACGATGACGATCGAGGGCGCGCCGCATTTGAAGGCGGAACATCTCCCCGTGTTCGACTGCGCGAATCGGTGCGGCCGGACCGGGCAACGATTCATTCCGGTGGATGCGCACATCCGGATGATGGCGGCGGCCCAGCCGTTTATCAGCGGCGCGATCAGCAAAACGATCAACATGCCGGCCGACGCGTCGGTCGAAGATGTGAAAGCCTCCTACCTATTAGCCTGGCGCAGCATGCTCAAAGCGGTCGCGCTCTACCGGGACGGCTCGAAACTCAGCCAGCCGCTCAACGCGTCCACGGATTCGGGCGAGCCGGCCGAGGCGGCGGTGAATGCGGACGTTGTGAAGATGGCGGAAAAAATCACCGAGCGCGTGCTGGTTCGCTATATCGGCCGGCGGCGCCGGATGCCCGAGCGGCGAAACGGGTATACGCAAAAAGCGATCGTCGGCGGGCACAAGATTTATCTTCGCACCGGCGAGTATACCGACGGGACGCTCGGCGAGATTTTTCTCGACATGCACAAGGAAGGCGCGGCCTTCCGCAGCCTGATGAATTGCTTCGCGATCGCGATTTCATTGGGGCTGCAGCACGGTGTTCCGTTGGAAGAATTCGTCGAGGCGTTCGTCTTCACGCGGTTCGAGCCGAATGGGCCCGTCAAGCTGAACGATCGCATCAAAATGTCCACGTCGATCATCGACTATATCTTCCGGGAATTGGCCATCACGTACCTGGGCCGTCACGATTTGGCGCAGGTCGTGGCCGACGATCTGCGGATGGATTCGGTCAAGAAAGACGAGCAAGATCCGGAATGCGCCGACAGCGAGCCGGCCGATCCGCAGACCCTTGCGTCGCAATCCATCAGCACGGAAATCTTCCCGGCGCGTCGCGGGAACGGCAACGGAAACGGCCACGGCAATGTCGCGCACAAGCTGGACAAGCTGGAATTAACGCGGGAGACGCTGACCTTGACTTCGACGGCAGTTCAGATTGCGCGGCAGCAGGGATACGAAGGCGATCCCTGCCAGCAATGCAAACAATTCATGCTCGTGCGCAACGGGACGTGCCTGAAATGCATGAATTGCGGCTCGACCAGCGGGTGTTCGTAAGCAGCCAACTGATAATGATCAACATAACCGGAGCAGAGAACCCGATGCCGACAACAACGAGCCCTATCAAGAAGCCATCGAGCCATGATGCGATCGTCAATTACGTCGCGCAACGCTGGGCGAAAACCATGCGCTGTAAAGTAATGGTCAACACCGCGTCGACGAAAAATGGATGGAAGGCCGCTGAGCGAAAATATCCCGATCTCGTCGGCTGGCAATTTCATGCGCAAGGCAACACAGTCGAGTGGATCGCCGAGGTTGAGACGGAAGACTCGTTCTCAGAGCTCGATGCCCACGGCCGCTGGCGCGACTACATGGACCTGGGCCTACAGTTCTATTTGTTCGTGCCCAAGGGCTACGGCGCCACCGCCCAATTCTTCGCCTCCCGCGCCGGCGTCCATATCAACCGCATCTACGAGTACAGTTTCGTGAATGAGAAGTTTCAATTGGGATAGGATGCGGCAAGTGATCTGATGCTTTTGCATTGAGAGGGGACCATTCGATGCGGTTAGAATATTGAATTAGAAAAATGAACTTGAGCCTTAGTTCGGTTGGTATAGAAACCTACAAAAGCGGCTGTCAAATTGCTCGTATTGTGACCGAACGTTGGGCATCGTTGAACTTGTATTGTGCATCATGTGACTCCGAACGAATTCAGCAAGAGCCACCTAATACGAAGGCAACCGACTTCCGATGTTGTAGGTGCAATCATGCCTATCAGCTAAAGGCAATGCGGAGATGGAACGAGAGAAAAGTAGTAGATGCCGGCTATGACTCAATGGTAACTGCTATTAGGAGTGAGACAAGACCAAGCCTTTTTCTTCTTCATTATGCTCATACGTGGCAGGTCACAAACCTTGTATTAATTCCTCATTTCTTTCTGACTGAATCGGTCATTGAAAAACGACCACCCTTGAGCAAACTTGCACGGCGGGCCGGGTGGGTTGGCTGCAATATCTTGCTAAGCGAGATTCCAAAGGATGGGAAACTACGACTTGTTCATGATGGCTTCGAAGCTGAAGCGTCGGATGTGCGGACTAAATTCAGACGAGTTCTTCCTTTTGCTGAATTGGAGGCTAACCTTCGCGGATGGACTGTTGACGTTCTCAAAATCGTAAGAAAACTAGACAAGAAAGACTTTACCCTTTCTGATGTCTATGCATACGAATCGGAACTTTCCAATCGCCATCCCGGCAATCGAAATATACGCCCTAAAATACGACAACAACTTCAGGTACTAAGAGATGTAGGGATACTGGAGTTCACAAAAAGAGGGCTCTATGCTTTGAGATTCTAATGAATCCTGCATGTGAGGTCATTATGGCGATTAACCATGAAAACTCAATGGTTCAAGAATATGTAAACCATGTACTTGGCATGGCACAACGTGACGCTGAGGAACTCTTATCCTGTTCAACTTCCAACGAAGAAAAAGTGCAAGCTTTGGAAGCAGTGCAGGCATTAAATCTGCATGGCACTTGCTGGAGGCTTCTCCGTTACTTTACTCATCCATTAAGGGAGCCTTGCCATATCTTGAGCAAGAATGGAAAAAGGCCCCTACGTCTCGCCTTAGAAGAATCGTGCTCCAAGCCAGAAAAGCAGTGGATCGGGCGGAAAGACAAATTTCAGCAGATAACGAATAGTAAGACCAGCTCAGGAAAGTGGAACGTCAGCACATTGAACAAGACTGGCATTCCCGCGGGTTCTCGTGCGGCCTCTGGACCGACCCGCCGGGGCAGGAGTGGATCGACTATGTACACTCTACCGATGAGCTTCTGATGGTGATGGATGGGGAGCTGGAATTGGAGATGCAAGGGCGGACGTTTCAACCTGAGAAGGCGAGGAGGTCTTCATCCCGGCCGGCGTGCACCACACCGTTCGCAATGTCGGCGGGACGACGGCGCGGTGGTTGTATGGATATAAGACTGAGAATTGATCTGTCTCGTTAGAATCGCACGCCCACCGTGAAGCCCGGCATGACGTTACGATCCCGCCCGTTCCCCGGATCGATATCGGTGAAGTTGATCAAAAAATCCGCGGTCAGCGCGACTTTTCGGCTGACCAGATGATCCACGCCTATGCCGATCGGCAACAGCCAGGAATTATCGGAATTCAATCGATCGGTATGGATGAACCCGAATCCCGCCTGAAACACGATTCGTGTGCGAGTGTTATTCGGCAGCTCCAGCCAATACCGCGCTTGCGCGGAAAGGCCGATTTGGGAAAGGGGCCCAGTCAGCGCCACCTGAGCCAAAGGGCCGACTGAGAACACCCGGCTAAAGAACCGATCGGCGTGCGCGTTGAACGCCCAGGCGGTCTGCGACGGCGTATTGCCCAAGAATCCGGTGCTTGCACCATAGGTCCAGGCCCCTTCCTGCGGCTCGGCGACGGCGTGCGCGATGGTCGGCCGAAAGCTCATCAGCCCGATCGCGATTCCCAGCACGCAGACGGTCATGACACTCAGCTTCTCTTTCATCGTTGCCTCCTCCATATCTTTCGAATGCGTATCGTCGAGTTAGTGGGACGAGCTTATTATTCCGTAGAGGTGGCACAGAATATCGACCTCGTTTCCTACAGTCAATCACATCGCTTGAACTTCACATCCCGAACATGCGTTTCAATTGGTCGAGAAATCCCGGACTGTGCACTTCGCAGAAGATCGTCGGCTCGGTTCCATCAATGAAGACTTCTTCCCGCGATTCCGGACAGGACGACGTGGCAAGCTGCGTAGTCTGAGGATCGATCATCCGAGAGACGACCCCATCGGGCATCGGGAACTCCGCAACATTGGTCGGGACCGCCTTCTGGAAAAAATCCACCCAGATAGGCAGGGCGGCTTGGGCGCCGGTCAATTTGAGAGTCGCGCCGTCATCGTAGCCGACCCACACGCCGATGACGATGTCCGGCGTGTAGCCGATAAACCAGGCGTCACGATGATCATCCGTCGTGCCCGTTTTGCCTGCGATCGGAACCGTCAGGCCCATCGCCTTAGCTTGCGCGGCGGTACCACGCTCGACCACGCCTTTCAAGGTCGAGGTCACGAGATAGGCGGATTGCGGGGAAAAAACTTGCGCCGGCGCCAGCGACTCTTTCATGACGACGTCCTCGGGTTGGTCCCCGGCCACGGCGTGCAGTCCGGTCGGTGGAAAGAAGCGACCACCCTGTGCCAAAGCTCCGAAAGCCCCGGTCATTTCCAGGAGTGAGACGTCGGAGGTGCCAAGCGCGAACGAAAGATCCTCATCCAGCGGACCCTTGATGCCGAGGCGGCGCATGATCTCGATAACCCGGCGGACCCCGACGCTTTGCGCGATACGGACGGCGGGAATATTGAGAGACTGTTCCAGGGCGGCGCGGACGGTGACCTGACCGTGAAATTTTCGGTCATAATTTTGCGGCGTCCAGGGTGTCTCCCCATTGGCGAAGCTGATCGGCGCGTCCTCCAGAAGGGTGGCGGGCGTAATCAATTCGTCCTTCGATTCCCGGCTGCGCTCGAAGGCGGCAAGATAGACGAACGGTTTGAAAAGTGAACCGGCTTGCCGTTTGGCTTGGACCGCATGATTGAACTGGCTGGCCCCGTAATCGCGTCCGCCCACCATGGCCCGGATGCCGCCCGTTTTGGAGTCCAAGGCAACGAGCGCCGCCTGCAGGTCGCCGCTTCTCGACCCAAGAAAGCGATAGCGGGACTCCAATCGTGCCAGCCCGGCGCTCACGGCTTCTTCCGCCATGCGCTGCATTTCCGGATCGAGTGTCGTGAAGATGCGCAATCCAGCCTGCGGTGCGGTGGGGGCGGCGTCCTCCACATGGGATAGCAGATAATCCACAAAGTACGGCGCGTCCGCCAACCCCTTCTGCAAGGTCGCGGCTCGAATCGGGGTGCTCACGGCTGCTTGATACTGCTTCTCCGTGAGCTTTCCTTCCTGTTTCAGCCGCAGAAGGACGACATCCCGGCGTTTCTTGGCGCGACCGGGA
>DATFCE010000281.1:0-5274 GCA_035253365.1 Nitrospiraceae bacterium | reverse complement strand
GATTTTCCCCGCTTGATAGAGTTGGAACAGCACGTGATCGAAAGTCTGAGAGCCTTCCTGGATGCCTTGTTCCATCGCGTCCTTTAAAAGATCGACCTGGCCTTTTTTGATGAGGTCCTTGGCACGCGGTGTGTCCATGAGAATTTCCAAGGCCGCGACTCGTTTCCCATCCAAGGAGGGGATCAGGCGTTGCGAGACAATGGCGCGAAGGTTTAATGAAAGCTGTAGATAAATCTGTTGGTGACGCTCGGCGGGAAAGAAATTCATAATGCGCTCGATGGCTTGATTGGCATTGTTGGCGTGAAGCGTCCCCAGGCAGAGGTGCCCGGTTTCCGCAAATGCCATGGCTGCCTCCATGGTTTCCGTATCGCGGATTTCACCGATAAGGATCACGTCGGGCGCTTGTCGCAGCGTGTTTTTCAGCGCCGCCTGAAACGAGTGGGTATCGAAGCCGACTTCACGCTGTGTGATGACGGACTTTTTGTGGCGATGGACGAATTCGATCGGGTCTTCAACTGAGATAATGTGCCCCGGGGATGTCTCATTGCGATAATCGATCATGGCGGCAAGTGAGGTCGACTTCCCAGAACCGGTCGCCCCCACAAAAAGGACCAACCCGCGCTTCGTCATGGCGAGGTCTTTGACAATCGGCGGAAGCCCGAGTTTGTCGATGGGAACGATGGCGACTTTAATTTGCCGGATCACAATCCCCACGTTTCCCCGTTGGCGGAAGATATTGACCCGGAAGCGGCCAAGATCGGTGTAATACAGCGCCAGGTTCATTTCCATATTCAATTCAAATTCCTTGCGCTGTTTTTCCCGCATGATCTCCAGGGCCAGGGCTTCGAGGTGTTCGTTCGTCAAAATGGCGTCTCCAATGGGTTGGGTCACGCCTTGAATGCGATAGGTTGGAAGCAGATCGGCGGTCAGATAGACATCGGACGCATCCCGCTCGACCATCACTTTGAGGAAACTCCGGATATCCATAGGCATCTCCGCCTAAACCGTCAGCGGGGTAGGTCTCTTCGGCATTATGCCGCGCCCACTGCCGTCTGGGTTCCACCGATTGCGCCGAAGAGGTTTGGCGTCATACTCCGTGACTGGGCCTCCGCTTTGGTCACCACTCCACGGGTGGCCAAATCGACCAGCGCCATGTCCATCGTCTGCATCCCGTCTTTTTTACTGGCCTGCATGATGCCGGGTATTTGATGAAGCTTCGCTTCCCGAATGAGATTGCGAACCGCGGTCGTCGCCGCCATGATCTCCAGCGCGGCCACTCGCCCTCCGGTTTTTCGTTTCAGGAGCGTTTGGGTGACGACGCCCTCCAAGGATTCCGCGAATTGTGCTCTGACCTGGGCCTGTTGATTCGGAGGAAAAACGTCGATCACGCGATCCACGGTTTTATAGGCGCTGGAGGTGTGGAGGGTTCCGAACACCAAGTGGCCTGTTTCTGCAGCCGTCAGGGCAAGCTGAATCGTATCGAGATCCCGCATTTCACCGACAAGAATGATGTCGGGATCTTCACGCAGGGCGGAGCGGAGCGCGTTGGCAAACGAATGCGTGTGGGCTCCCAGCTCCCGTTGATTGATCAAACACCGTTTCGACTTGTGGACGAATTCGATGGGATCTTCAATCGTCAGAATGTGGCCTTCAAACGTCTCGTTCAGATAATCAATCATCGCGGCCAGTGTGGTGGATTTGCCCGACCCCGTCGGACCCGTCACGAGAATGAGGCCCTTTTCCTTATCACAGAGCTGTTTGATAACGGGCGGCATGCCCAGCTGCTCCAGGGGAACAATCTTGGTAGGAATGGTCCGGAAGACGGCCCCCTCGCCACGTCGCTGCATAAAGATATTGACTCGAAAGCGGGCGATCTCGCCCATCTCGAAGGAAAAATCGCACTCGTGGTGTTCCTCGAAGACGCGCCGCTGCGCATCGTTCATCATGTCGTAGACCATTGCATGAACTTCTTGCTTCGTTAAAATGGGATGGTCGAGTTTCTTAATTTCTCCGTGAAGACGCAGCATCGGCGGCTCGCCGGCGCTCAAATGGCAGTCGGAGGCGCCTTCTTTGACGCAAAACGTCAAGAGTTGCGTGACATCCATCGTCCCTCCTTTGATACGCGGGAATCCGGCGGATTGCAGGTGTGCTAGCGGCAATGATCCAGCTTCGACGCTAAGTATAACTGAAGATCGATTCCTGTCTATATTATGCCGAGTTCTTGTCCTGCTTGATGGAAAGTAGAGACGACACGATCGAGCTGTTCGCGGGTGTGCTCGGAAGTGACGGTGGTCCTGATGCGGCTCGTGTCTCGAGGGACAGTGGGAGGGCGGATGGCCGGCGCATACACACCGTAGTGCAGGAGGCGGTCAGCCATGGTGACCGCCTTTTGAGCATCGCCGATCAATACCGGAATGATCGGACTCACCGTGTCCGTGAGGCGAAACCCGAGCGCTTTGATTCGATGGTAAAAATAATGGCGATTTTCCCACAGCCTCGACCGGCGGTCCGGTTCATTGCGGAGTATGTGAAGAGCGGCGACGGAGGCGGCCGCGGTCGCGGGCGGTAGCGAGGTCGTATAGATAAACGAGCGAGCGGTATTCGCGAGAAGCTCAATCAAGCTGGCGGGCCCGGCGACGTAGGCTCCGCTGGTGCCCAAAGCTTTACTGAGTGTCCCCATATGAAAGGGAAGGCGGAAGTCGACACCAAAGTGTTCGAGAGTCCCACGGCCTCCGCGTCCCATCACCCCCGTTCCATGCGCGTCGTCAACGAGCACGCGCGCGCCATAGCGATCAGCCAGGTTCAGCAAATCAAGAAGCGGCGCTGCATCGCCATCCATACTGAAAATGCCGTCGGTGACGATCAAGGTGTTGGGACCTCGGCCGCGTTTGGCCAACAGCATTTCGAGATGGGACAGATCCCGATGCCGGAACACGCGGAAATCGGCTCGGCTCAAACGGCATCCATCGATCAGGCTGGCATGGCAGAGACGATCGGCCACAATGAGCCCGCCTCTTTCCATGAGGATAGAAACCAGACCAAGATTTGCCAGATAGCCCGAGCTGAAGATGAGGGCGGATTCCGTGCCTTTGAATCGAGCCAGGGCCATTTCTAATTCATGGTGCGGCGGCTGAGTGCCGGACACTAGGCGTGAGGCTCCTGAACCGACGCCGAACTGCTCCGTGGCTTGGATCGCGGCATGCTTCAGCGCAGGATGGGTGGCAAGCCCCAAGTAGTTATTCGAGGCCATGAGAATTGTCGTGCGGCCGTCGATGGTGACGAGTGGGCCGGTCGCTGACTGGATGAGTTGTATCCGGCGACGTAAGTGCCGTTCCGTCAGCTCGTGAAGGCGTTCGTCAAACATCGTAATGGGCGCAGGCGGAGTTCGTTTATCGTCAGTAGCGCAGCATAAGGTACGGAAGCTATACCTGACACGTACACGTGTCAACGGCGCCCTGCCTCTCGCGCCGGTTTCATTGACAAGGGGTGGGCAAACTTGTATAAGGGCGCTCGGCCGAAGGCGCGCGCCTGAAGTCGGTGGGTCATGCCATACCGAATTAAAATCGATTCAAAAGACACGTTCACGGACGAAGCCCATCTTCTCAGCGGGATGGAGCGGCTAGGCCTTCGGCTTCAGCAGTATCAATGGCCGATCGTGATCGGATTTCTCGTGATTTTGGCGGCAGCGGCGGCCGTCGGGATCGTCATTTGGCTGGATCATCGCAATACAGAACAGGCGATCGCATTGGAACAGCAAGCGACTCGCCTGTATCTTGATCGTCCGGTCGATCAGCCGGGTAAGGCCGATGAGAACCTGAGAAAGGCGATCGCGCTCTATCAACAGACAATTGAGAATTATCCACGGAGTTCGATCGCGCCTCTCGCTCTCTATCGTTTAGGCAACGCGCTTGTGCAGGCGAACGACTTGGATGGTGCGATCAAGGCATACCAAAGATTCGTCGCGATGTACGGTGACAGTACGAGTTTATTATCATTGGTCTATCAGCGGTTGGGATATGTCTATCTCTTAAAAGGGGATGCCGCTCAAGCGGGAAATGCTTTATCGGCGGTCCTCGGTATGCCGGAGGCCTTCAATAAAGATCAAGTCCTTTTTGAGTTGGGCAAAATCGAAGAAGCTCACGCTCGACCCGAAGGGGCTTTAGTCCGCTACCAAGAACTCATGAAGGCCTACCCAAATTCCCCATTTGCGGGTGAAGCGGCCGTCAGAGCCAAAGCCCTTGAAGTGAAGAAAGGCCCGGAGCCTGCGACAGGAACCTCTGAGGCGACGCCACCATTAGGCGGGGGCACGAAGGGGACAACAAAAGAGGACGCTGGAAAGACAAAGCCTTGAACTAGCGCGGTCCGATCGCCAGAAGATCGCCGGGTTTAATCGTACGATCTGTTAAACTGTTTCGTGCACGAAGTTCCTGCACCGTTACGTTAAGGCGTTTGGCAATCGTCCAAAGATTGTCACCCATCCTCACTTTATACCATCCGTCGGAGTCCACTCGGGTCTTGCGGTCCTTAACTCTCAAAAAAGTAGGAGATGCCTTCCAGGTTGGAACTTTCTCCAAGGCTTGCAGAACCCCCGGCTTGGTCCCCACCGGGATTTTCAGATGATACTCTCGGACATCAGGCGGCGTGATATCCAAGCGCAATTCGGGATTGAGACGGCGCAATTCCACCACGGAAAGACCGGCCGCCGCGGCGAGAGCTTGCAAATGGATCGGTCGGTCTATGATCGCTTCTTCAAATTGATGCACCGCTGGCGGGTCTTGCGTGAACCCGTATTGATCTGGGTTCTTGGCAATAATCGTCGCAGCCATGAAACGGGGAACATATTCTTTGGTCTCCCGTCGAATATGCTTGGTTCGTGAAATTTCCCAAAAGTCTTCGGCTTGACTTTTCTGGAGCGCTCGCATGACCTTGCCTTCTCCGGCATTGTAAGCGGCCATGGCTAAAGGCCACGTGCCGAAGAGATCGTAGAGGTCACGTAGGTAGCGCGCAGCCGCCACGGTGGACTTGATGGGATCCCGCCGTTCGTCCACATAACGATCGACGCGAAGGCCGTACAATTTGGCCGTGCCTTTCATAAATTGCCATGGGCCCGTGGCTCGAGCCCGAGAATAAGCATGAGGATTAAACCCGCTCTCCACCAACGAGAGAAACACCAAGTCGCTCGGCAGGTTGAATTCCGAAAAAATGTTTTCCACGAGCGGCCGATAATGAGCAAGCCTTACCAGCCATTGCTCGAAGCGATCTCGTATGGCAATG
>DATFCE010000280.1:0-3726 GCA_035253365.1 Nitrospiraceae bacterium | reverse complement strand
GCCATCGCAAAAAACTCGGCCTGATGGTCCGCCTGAACACCCGCGAGCTCCGCCAAAGAGGCGAGATACTCCCCGCGGCCTTGCGCGAGGTCATCTTTCAAATTGTCGAAGTTGTAGACGGCAAATGCCATGACTTTATGCTCAGCCTTCAGGACTCCATCTCCCGTGAACCACGCACCGGGGGAGGTGCTGGAGGTAAAGTCCCGTGTGGGCTCGGTAAGTTCGCCCATCGCTCTGGATGTCCCGTTTGTCAACTCCGATGATGCTCTGAGCGGGGCTTCACTGAGCTCCGTCGAGGCCCTGAACGGAGCTTTCGTCACATCAACGGTCGGAGCCGTAATGCAGGCTGAGAACATCGACGCCGCGAGAACGGCAAAACCGGCATGGATAACCGCTTGTAATTTTTTCATACACCGTCTCCCTTGCGAAATCTGGAGCAAGAACACGCTCGAAAACTACGCTCACGGTAGAATTATCACTATCAGTAAAGTCCTACTTTGCGTGTCGGACAATGGCCTAGGGGCTGAACTCTTTAACTTGCCTCGACCTGTTCGATGAAACGCCTACACGCGTTCACCAGTCCTTCCTTCTGCCGCTGAATGCTGCTGCCGAGAATGAAAATGACATCCTTGCCGTAAAACTCCCGCATTTCAGGAACACGTTGGAGGTTCATGCGACCGGCCGCGGTGGGAAAGGTCGGTTTGAGCGGCCCCCACGGCTCTTCTGTGGCCTGCGCGATGCGCCGGCAGTCGTCCAGACTCATTGCATAGTCGCTCCCATACGTCGGATAAAGAACCGCGTCCGTGCCGGCCAGTCGGGGGAGTTGCCCAAAGAGGACAGCAGGGTCGATCCCGCTCTCAGGATTGGTCATGTAGCTGCCGAGAAGCGCCGGATGGCTGAGAATCGGTAGACCGATCGACGAATCTTGCGCGATATCCTGAAGCGCGTCAAATCCCGTAAGTCCCGGCGAGATCAAGAGTCCACCGGCCCCGACGCCTCTCGCAAACCGGCCCCGCTCATGCATGGTCTGCCACCGACCGGTCACATGCGGCATGTACAAGCAGGGACGTCCGGTGTCACGACCGGCGCGGGCAACCGCCTCAGCGCATCGGGCGACACGATCGTGAAACGGGCAAAACGGCTGATCGACCAGCCCCTGATCATCCTTGATGAGATCGAGGCCTCCGAGCGCAAATTGATAGGCGAGGTCGGCAAGCGCTTCGATGGGCAAGCCCAAGGGTTTCAAAACTCCGCAGACCAGCGGTCGATTCTGGATGCCTACGAGATCCCTCACGCCGGTCCGTCCGAAACGAGGACCCGTCCAGCCGTGTAACGCGATATCAGGAAGGTGAAGGTGCGTCAGGCGGATGCCGCGTTTTAAGCTCGTAATGCCGAAGGCCACATTCAGCAGTTGGCTACAGTGTCCATTCAGCAACTCGACCGGAAAGCTGATCACCGCTTCATACCCAGAAGGCCGCGATGGCTGGAAGTGTTCGATGCGACCCAAGATCTGATCGCGGATGAACCCCTCTGAAATAAGCTCGGCGGGAGCCTCCACGGTTTGATCAATGCAGACCAGCTCGGCATTGCGGCGTGCTTCTGCTTCGTTGCCGGCAAACTGATATTCCACGGCGAAGCGGTTGCCGGATAGGGAAGGTGAAAATTGTGACGGCTGCATAGTCATCCTGAGGTCAGCAAGGGGTAGAACGCGCAAAGGCAAGGGTACCGATGACTGAAGAGAATTACCAGCTACATCCGATGCCGAACCACTATATGAAGAGGCGGATGAAAGCAGCACGAATCCGTAGGGGGGGTCGTGAGCTGCGAGGAGTATCCTACTGCCAGCTTGCCGCGAGCACCATCTGCACATCTTGCGGACGCTGCGCGAGGGCTTGCTCCCAGGTCAATCCGGAGTCGGCGCTGAAGCTGGCCATGGCTTGAATGAGCTGCTCCACCTGCGTATTGACGAGCTGCTGACCGTTGCCTGCTTGAATGACTTCCGTCTGGTTCGCGGCGCCGCCGTACCAGTTGGAAATCGTCAGCCGGTCCGATGAGCCATAGATGGCGATGCGCAGATCATTGACATTGCGGCTGACAATGAGATCGAGCGGACTGAGGTCCGCGCCGAAGAGCACGGTATCGGTATTGCCCGGCGTACGGTCATTCTCAGAAATCTTATCCTGCCCATCGCCGCGGTTGAAGAGATACGTGTCATTGCCGCCATCCCCTTTGAGCGTATCATTACCCTTGCCGCCGGCCAGCACGTTGGCCGCGCTATTGCCGGTCAGCACATTGTTTTGTGCGTTGCCGGTCGCGTTGATCGCCCCCGTGCCCGTCAGGATCAAATTTTCCACATTTGCGCCGAGCACATAGCTGACGGCGCTTTTGACCGTATCGGTCCCTTCGTTGGCCTGCTCGATGACCGTATCTTCGACATCATCCACGAGATAGGTGTCATTGCCGGCCCCACCCATCAATGTATCCTCTCCCGCCGCGCCGTCGAGCGTATCTGCGCCATCCCCGCCCATCAGGGTATCCGCGCCGGCCCCACCAAATAAATTATCATTGCCCGCGCCCCCAAGCAGGCGGTCATTCCCGCCGCTGGCCCACAGCACATCGTTCCCATTTTCCCCGTCGATCGTCACATCGCCATACGCATACTGGGTGCTGGTCAAATCGACGATATCATGCCCGTCGCCGGTTTGGATACGGTCGATCCCGGACAATCGCGGGCCTAGAGAACCGGAAGAAGGACTCAAGGAATCATCCAGTGCAATGACATCGTCGTCGGCCGTCCCGAGGAGCGTATCGATGCCACTGTCACCCTGAAAACGATCAAATGAACGAACCTTGCCGCTGAGGGAAATTTTCTGGTTGTTCCCCGGTTGGTCGGGACTGCCCACATTTTTCACCACAAAGCCCGCGCCCCACGTGGCATCGGCGGACAGTTGAAACCAATCATCGCCCGCCCCCCCGATCAAGAGATCAGCGCCGGCCCCGCCGTCCAGCGTATCGGCCCCCTCTTTGCCATCTAGGACGTTCGCGGCACTATTGCCGATCAGGACATTGTCACGCTCATTGCCGGCACCGGAGATTGCGGCACTGCCAGTCAGCGCTAAATTTTCCACATTCGCTCCCAACGTGAACGAAACTGCACTTTGAACCGTGTCGGTCCCTTCCTGAGCCGCCTCGAATACGGTATCACTGGCGTTATCTATGACGTAGGTGTCGTCGCCCATGCCGCCGATCAGCCGATCGGCACCCGTCCCGCCATCCAGGACATTGGCCGCGAGATTACCGGTCAGCACATTGCTCTGCGCATTGCCGGCGCCATTGATCGCGTCTGAGCCTGTCAGCGTGAGGTTCTCCACATTCGCGTTAAGCGCGTAGGTGACTCGGCTGCGGACCGTATCCGTTCCCTCGTCGCTCTCCTCCTGAACCGTATCGCCACTCTGGTCGACCACATAAACATCATGGCCTGCTCCCCCAGACATTTGGTCGGCGCCAGTTCCACCATCGAGCACGTCGTCGCCAGCGCCGGAGGCGATCACATCATTTCCTTCAAGTCCCATGATCCGATCAACTGCGTTCGTGCCGACGAGCGTATCACCGTCGGCAGTGCCCCTCAGATCAAAGCCCCGGTCGATTAGCTGACTGTATGTCAGCGTGGTTCCATCGGCGAATCGTAAAGTGTCGATTGCATGTGGGCCGAAGGCATTAGATGGA
>DATFCE010000279.1:0-10930 GCA_035253365.1 Nitrospiraceae bacterium | reverse complement strand
GACAACGAGACGACTTTCACGTTCGCCGACCGCAGGAACGTGAGCACTTCATCCCGTTGGGCCAGTGTCCGGCGAATTCCGGCCGTCTCCTTTTCCATCCGAGCCAATTGCGTCCGCAATTGATCCAATTCGACTTCACGCTGAATCAACCTATTTTGCACGTCGCCCAGCTCGTCGGCTCGTTTTCCAAACTCTTGTCGCATGGAGACGATCCCCTGTAATTGCTGCGTGGCCTGCTGCTGGAGCGCGGCGGTGTGCGACAGAGCTTCCTGCAAGACGGTTTCCGCTTGTCGACGTTGCTCAGTTTCGCTCATCATCTGGGTGTGGGCCCACCACGCATAGAGCATGGAACAGAAGCCTGACCCTACGATCAAAAGGACAAGAGCGACAGTCAGCGCCGGTTGAAAAGGTCGGACCGGGAAAACAAACTGGCCAATCCGTGTCCATACGCCACCGGACGCCTGGATTGCCGTCACAGGTTCGGCCGGCAAGGGACCGCCCTGAAACGCAGCGGCCATGATTCGCTGCTTCAAGGTCTTTGGTACCGGCACAGGAGGCAGTCCATAGGGAAGCAGTTTCGCCACGGCAGAATAGTCCTTGAGAATCGCATGGCAGGTCGCGCACCCGGTCAACAAATGGGATTCAAGCGTCTGGCGCTCCTGACGATCCAGGGCGTCAACGGCATAGAGGGAAATTGCGTCTTCAAGCTCTTCGTGGGTCACAGTGCTATTCCCAACAAGAACGAAGCGTCGTTTTGAGTTTGCTCATGCCAAGCTTGATCCTGGTCTTGACCGTGCCCAGCGGCTCACATAATCGCTTGGCGATTTCCGAGTGCGACAATCCTTCATAGTAGGCCAATTCTAAAGCCTGCCGCTGAGCCTCAGGCAACTCGGCCAACGCGCGTGAGACATGAATCCGAAGCTCCATGTCGGCCCGTTGTTCGAATGGAGTCAGCGCGTGATCGTGTAACTCCGTGGCCGTGGTATCTTCAATCGAATGAGTTCTTCCGTGGCCTTTTGAGACCCGCGCCCGTAGTCGATCGATGGCGCGACTTCGAGTCAGCGTCACCAGCCAAGCAATCGGCGATCCTCGCTGGGCATCATACCGCGCAATCTTGCACCAGACCTCGGTATAGACTTCTTGCAACAGGTCTCCCGCCTCGTCTTTGTCTTCCAGGATTCGCAACGCCAGGGCATAGAGCAACGACGAGGATCGATCGTACAGCCGTCCAAACGCCCGTCGGTCTCCTTTTGCGATCAACGCCAAAAGATCCGGATCGATGACCGGGGAAACGTGCCCAGATGGTGATTCCATGTACGCGCGGTCCTTTAGTATGGGGCAGACGCCGCGCATCATACCATACCTACGAATTGGTCCGGCAAAAGGATGTATCGCAAAGCCGCCGCGGCGGTATTTCTTTTTCTTGGATAACTACTGCCTCCCTGACATCCGAACATCGCCTTATTCCGTAGAAGTGACTAAAGAGTTCCCGCCTGCAAGGGATGGAACTGAACGTGACCGATCGTCACTTCACAAAGGAGGAAATCATGGGTATGCGGCAGCGAGTAGGCGTGGGATGGGTGTTGGTGGGATTGATGGCGCTCAGCGCCGGTTGCGCGAGTGAGAGCGCGATGTCGAATTCCGGTGCGGCGCCGGGCAAGACTATGGACGCGTCGTTGTATGAGCGTCTCGGTAAAAAAGAGGCGATTACGGCGGTGGTGGATGACTTTGTCGGTCGCGTCGCAAAGGACGACCGCATCAACGGCAAATTTGCGAACGCTGATATTCCCCGATTGAAAACGCTCTTGGTCGAGCAGATCTGCGCGGCGTCCGGCGGGCCGTGTACCTATACCGGTCGGGACATGAAGACCACCCATGCCGGGATGAACATTACCAGCGAGCAGTTCGACGCGCTCGTTGGCGATCTGATCGCCACTCTCAATAAGTTCAAGGTGCCGGAGCGTGAAACGAGCGAGCTGCTGAGCGCGCTTGGTCCGATGAAGAAGGATATTGTCACGGCGATGTAAGGACATCGGCGGAGGTTAAGGGAGGTTCGGAAGACCCTTCCGAACCGCCTTAACCTTAGCCTGCCTTTATTCCAGATAGGCCATAAGACTGTCTGCGGCTTCCGACGCCCCCGTTGGAGACGGCGCCGGATCGCGCGGCGCCGGACAATCCTGCGCGGCTTTGAGCACCGATTCCCATCGCCCCGTCGCAAAGTCATGAGCCGAGAGCTCAACGGCGCGGCCATAGCGATGAGCATAGTCGACTAACGTGGCTTCGTCTGCGAAATTATAACGACGCACGTAGACCAAGGGGATTTTCGCTGCGACGGCTTCTGTAATCGTGCTGTATCCCGGTTTCGTCATCAGTACATCCACTGATGCAAGCAGCGTCCGAAATGGCAGTGGGATCGACGAATCGGAGACGACGTCCTTGCAGTTACCGGGCACCGGCCCGCTGACGATAAAACGGTACTCGCTCATGGTTGCCAATCGGTCGAAAGGCAGCGATGTGAGCGCGATGCCTCCGAACCCGATCAAAACCACCCGTTGATTATCGAGCGCCCCCGCAAGATGCCGCACCCGCGCGGCCTCGCTCGGAAGCGGATCCGCAATTGGACCGACGTCTCGGACATCACGAAATGCCGACATGGGTAGCCCAGGCATCGGACGGATCATGGAATCCGCTTTCCCATACGCCTGCACGATATCATCCATAATGTGGAGATGTGCGGACTGCGCCCGGTCCACATACGGCTCCACGACCTTATCCCAGGACAGTGAACACAGTCCAACACCAGGAATGCCCAACCCCGCACTTGCCTCCAACGCCAGATAGGAAATATCGGACAGGACGAGATCAGGGTTTCGGGACTCCATGATCTGCGCCTCTTGTTGCACACGAGCCTGCCAGCTGCCATGGAACCGTCGATACTCCGTCCATGTGGTGCGGACATCGATGTGCAGCGGACCGTGCTGCACGCATCCGATATCCTGTTCCGCCCGGCTCAATTCCCACGGAGGATGAAGACGGCCTTCGAAAAATCGTGCAGGGACCTGAGTGCGAAGAATAACTGTGAGCCCGGCCACCCGGCGGTGCACTTCATTGAGGACGGGGATGATTTGAGCCGCGTGCCCGAAGCCGTGGGCGGAGATGGCGCACCAGATCAGCGGCATTGGGAAGAAAGGCCAACGTTAAAAGTACAAGAGTAAAAGTAAGGTGATGGGCAAAAGAACGGCATAAGAAAAAATGTCATCATCAGCTTACCCGATTGCGTTTGACGGCGGACTGCAGACGGGCGAGGCGCTCAGTGTCGTGTGGCGACGGGGCCGCATCGAGGCGGCGGCTGATCTGCACGACCCGTTCTAGACAACGCAGGGCGCTCTGGATATCACCACGCTGCTCATACAGGTCGGCCAATAGACGAAGCGCGGCGGCTTCGCCGGCACCGTTGCCGAGTTTGATAAAATGCTCGGAGGCATTGTTCAAACATTTCTCAGCTTGTTCCCGTTGGTCCTCCTGGAGAAACGTCTTGCCAAGCTGGCTATAGGTTACCGCCAACCCGGCCTCATCCCCGGCCAACCGATGGCGCTCCAACGCCTTCTTGAACGTACGGATCGCCTCCTCGCCGCGACCGGCGGCTGCCTCCTGCAAGGCCAAGTTGGAATACAGGACACCCAAGGCGCGATGGTCGTGATGGGATTCGAGCACATCCAAGGCTTCCAAGTAGTACGCACGGGCCTGCTCCGCCTGACCGCAGTCCGCGTGCACATTGCCGAGATTGGCCAAGGTCTGTCCGATCGCGTGCGGGTCCTGTTGCAATCGCTGTATTTTCAGGACCGCCCGGTAGTGAAGCAGGGCGGTCGCCGCGTCACCCATCATCGCGCAGACATTGCCCAAATTTCCTAATGTGTCCGACAAAGCGTGGTCGTCCTTCGATGCGCGGTCATCTTCGAGCGCTCGCTCGTAATACCGCCGCGCCTGAGCGAGGTCGCCTCGATGAAGGAAAATGCGCGCTCGATGCTTATGCTCGTCCGACATAACGGCAGGCTGTCGGCTGGTGATCTGATTCAATCCCCGCCTTTGAACGTGTCCAGGTCGTAGTCGTTGTCTTCCTCATCATCCAATCCGAGGCCGGCGCGGAAGGAGATGCGGAGTTCACGAACCTGGTTCCCTTGAACACTGTCATCGTCGTTCCACGTGGCTAGATACTGATCGCACAGTTCCAGGCCTTTTCTGAAGTGCACGGGTATCGTTTCTTCGGTCACCTGCTGCCAGGTGATATGGATGAGGAATTCTTGAAACGCTTTCGCATGCGGATAGCGCTTGCCGATCTGCTGTAGCTGCTCATACGCGGACTTGGCCTCGGCGCCGGCACTGGATGAAAACGTCTCTTCCGCCTCACGGGCGGCGTCGAGATCGTCGCCGAGTTCCTCGGCCTCCTGCGCGCGCTTGAACGAGCTTTGCGCCGCGATTGACGGATCGAATTGCATGGATTCCTACCGATTGGTGCGAGAATACCGGCATCGTGGCCTAACGGTCAATCCGCGCGGCAATTTACTTTCCGGCCAGGCCACAGGTAGACTGACGATCATGACAGACAATGCACGAGAACCTGATTGCTCAGCGGCGGCAACGGACGTAAATCCCGTCTTGCAGGTCGTCGGCTACCATCAGGAAACCAAGCATCACTTCAATCGATACGCCCGCGCGTTGGGATACATGGACTGGGCCAATCAGCCCGATCCGTTCCGGCGGTACGAGGGCGCGGCGCTCTTTTCCCTGCCGATTATGACCCATGAGGAAGACCCCGTCTCTCCGATGTATGACGTTCTCTATGGGCATGAGTCGATTCCCGCTCAGCCGATCACCCTTCGAACCATCTCCCGATTCTTCGAGTATGCCCTCGCGCTTTCCGCATGGAAGGAGGCGGGCGGCACGCGGTGGGCGTTGAGAAGCAATCCCTCCAGCGGAAATCTGCATCCCACCGAAGGCTATCTTCTTATTGACGGCACGCCGGGATTGTCGCCCACACCCGGACTGTATCACTACGCCTCCAAAGAGCATGGCCTCGAACACCGGGCCGACCATGCAGCGGGATGGTTTGTCGATCTCATGCGACCGTTTCCACCTCAAGCGTTTCTCGTCGCTTGGACTTCAATCCACTGGCGGGAATCATGGAAATACGGGGAACGCGCCTTTCGTTATTGCCAACATGATGTCGGCCATGCAATCGGCACAGCCCGCATTGCCGCCGCCACGTTGGGCTGGCGAATGTTGCTTCTCGATGGCGTCGGTGATGACCTGCTGGCGCGGCTGCTGGGAATCGATCGGGCCGAGGATTTCAGGGACGCTGAGCGGGAACATCCGGATTGTATTGCGGTCGTGTGGCCCGCCGGTTCCCTGACGCAAGACCGATCTGCGGAGGATCGGCACGTCCTTTCGCTGACGCTCGCGAAGACAGCGGTTGAGAATCTCCAAGATGTCGCCTGGCACGGCCAAGCTAATCGGCTGAGCCGCGGGCCGCAAGATCCCTGGGAGATGATCGATGTCGTGGCGGCGGCGTCTTGGAAACCCGCAACTGATGGCGCTTTGATTCCACTTCACGCATCGAACCATTCGTCCGACAAAGCTCCCTTGCGATCCGATCGGTTTGAGATTCCATTTACAGAATTGACAGCCGGCCGCATCATCCGGCAACGCCGCAGCGCGCTCGCGTTTGACGGTCAAACCAGCCTGTCTGCCGCGCGGTTTTTTACGATGCTTCTCCGTACGGTACCGAATGTGGGGCGCCCGCTGTTGGACCGTCCGATGCCGTGGGATGCCATACCATGGCATCCCAACATTCATCTGGCCCTGTTCGTCCATCGCGTGGACGGCTTAGAACCAGGGCTCTACATGCTGGTGCGTGACATGGCGAAATCGGACGCACTGCGACAGGCGATGCATGAGCATTTTCTGTGGAAGAAGCCGCATGCCTGTCCCGACAATCTCGCGTTTTTTCTGCTCGAAGCGGGGGACGCGCGGCGACTGGCCATTCAGGTGAGCTGCCACCAAGACATCGCCGGGGACGGCGCCTTTTCCTTGGGCATGATCACTGAGTTCGAAGCGCCCCTCCGCCGGCATGGCGCCTGGTTTTACCGACGCTTGTTTTGGGAGACGGGTGTGATCGGCCAAGTGCTGTACCTGGAAGCCGAGGCCGCCGGTCTGCGCGCCACGGGGATCGGTTGTTTTTTCGATGATCCGGTCCATCAAGTCTTCGGGTTTAAAGATACGGCGTTTCAGTCCCTCTACCATTTCACCGTCGGCGGATATCTCGACGATCCACGGCTGACGACGTTGCCGCCGTATCAACATATGGGCATCAAGTCATAGGCATGAAGCATGTTCAAGATTAAGAAAAAGGCTCCGTCATCCAAGCCCCCGACCCTGTACAACATTATCGAAGACTACTCGGAGTTCGACCCGCCGGGCAACGTCACGGTGTGCGCCACGACGGAACCCGAAAATCACGACGCCCATGCGCGCATTCTTGCCGAGAGCTATCAGATTCCACTCGAGGAGATGGCCCGTCTCCTGACGGAAGGCGGCGTCTACATCTATCCGCAGACCGGCGCCTTGATCACGCAAGGCCTCTTTGCCTGCGAGATCGATCCGTCCGGCGTCTCGCCCAAGCAGACGTGGGTTCTCGACGTGCAGCAATATGCCGACGCCGAGCAATTGGCGCATTCGTATCGAATCCCGATCGAGCAGGCGGCGTCACGAGTCTTTCACCGCACCTTGCCGCCTGAGCTGGAATCGCGCTTGAAGGAGAAGAACCTGGGACTGGATTACACAAAGTTGGATCGTGCGATTGCAAGAGGCGGGGATATCAAGTACATCGATTTTCGAAAGGATTGGTCACCTCATTTCAAACGCCTCTGTATCATGCCGGATGGCCGACTGGTGGAGACCGGCGGCATCGGGGAATTTGCTTCGCTGCATCACATTTCTGTGGAAGCGGCGAAGAACCTGATCCAGCATGGCGGCACGCTGGAAGTGGATGGGGAGGTCTTAGCCTGTCAAATCGTCAACGGACAGCCGTCTGTGGCGCGGTTCGGCCGACGACAATATGAGCAAGCCAAAACCATTGCGGCGGCCAAGGGCATTCATCTCATGGATGCGTTGAGCGAGGTGGGGCTTAGCGATCCATCCATGATGCGGGCGCTGAAACGCCTGGAACGGCAGGCCGGGCCGAAAGCCGGAGAGCAATCGTTATGACCGCGCTGAAGGCAGTACACTTCAAATACTGATGAGTACACCGCCATCGAGATCATTCTGCTGTGTTGATGACAGAGAACCTGCCCGACACGCTCTTCATCCCACCACCCAGCCCTAAGCGTGCCAAGACGTGGCCTTCCCCGAACCTCGCTGCGCTTTGTCAGCCAATGTTCACTTGTGAACAGGCCAACGCGTCTATCCTCCCATCGCGACACGTCGCCAATTTCGCGATGTATAAGTCTTTTCCCTTTGTGCTCAACGCGTGATCTCGGGCATGGTAGTTGCGGTAAGCCTTGACGCGTTGGAAATGAAGGATGCCATGAAAAGACGTACGGTCGTATGGGGTGGGGTGGCCACGTTGGTCATCGGCCTTCTGACCGTCCTCGGCCTGACCAATCCAGCGTTATCGCAGTATCAAGAGAAGATATTGGTTCCTGTTGCGCAGGAACGGCACAGTTCGTCCGATGCGCTTCTGGCTTCCATTCTTCAATCCCTTCCCATGTCAACGCCGTCGCTTTCGTCTTCCTCGTCGATCGAAGATCCGTCGGGTCTCGTGACCGTATTGGTGAATCGGACGAAGCGCGACAATTACTGGCTGCTTTCCGTCTATTCGACCGAATTCGACTATTGCCAAGGGAACGGTGCCTCCCGCAGCGTCGGGAAAGCCGTCGGAATTGCCGGCAGGTTCTACGTGATTGATTCGGGGATGTGTGCGCCCTGAAGACACCAACAGTTAACCGACTCGCGCCGAGTTGGGAAGCGGTCTACGCAGTATGAAAATTTCCCGGCACGTCTCCATTGCGATCCATCTGCTCCTCTTAAGTATCACCGCGCCGGCTTGTGCGGATTTCTCATCCGGCTTGCGGGCCTATATTCGGGGAGATTATCCGTCCGCCGTCCAGGAATTTACCGTTCTGGCCGAGCAGGGACACCCGTATGCGCAATATAATTTGGCCCTTCTGTATGAAAGCGGTCGAGGCGTGCCGAAAGACGAGCGCAACGCCTTTCGACTCTATCGCCTGGCGGCAGAGCACGACGTGCCCCAGGCCCAACTCCATGTCGGGCGTATGTATGAAGCAGGCCGAGGCACGGCGCAAGATTATAGCCGTGCCGCCCACTGGTATCGTCAAGCGGCAGAGCAAGGACAAGCGGAGGCTCAAATCCATCTCGGCCGGTTGTATGCGGACGGGAAAGGCGTGGATCAGGATGACAGGGAAACTATCCGGTGGTTCAGTAAGGCCGCCATGCAAGGGCATGCGGTCGCCCAATTCAATCTGGGTGTGATCCACGACAACGGGCTCGGTGTGCCATGTGATTATGCCGAAGCGGCTCGTTGGTATGAATTGGCCGCGGAACAAGGACACGCTGAGGCTCAATTTAATCTTGCCGCCATGTATACCCAAAGCCTAGGCGTCTCTCAAGATTTTCGGAAGGCCATCTATTGGTACCGGCGCGCGGCGGAACAAGGCTATGCGTCGGCACAGTTCAATTTGGGGTTACTCTATTGGGAGGGGACGGGTACGCCGCAGGACTATCTCCAAGCGCACATCTGGTTCAATCTCGCGGCAGCTCACGGCAATCTGAAAGCCCGGCGAGCCAGAAATGTCGTCGCCGGCCTGATGACACCGGAACAGATCGCCGAATCACAGCGAAGAACCCGGGACTGGAAGCCGCAAAGGGACGACGATACCATTCGTGCCGAGGGCTCCGGCTTGCTCATCGAAGTTTGAGTGTTTCGCTAAAGATTCCGACAGATCCTCCTGCTTCCCACCTCGTTGGCGTCAATCTCGTATTCTGACGGTACTTGTGAGAGGTCCGGCCGCAAGGCTGGATTCGATCACCTCTTCCCACCGCGCCTGGTCACTCGCATTGACTCCATGGTTCGTTTCCACATCGTATTGAACGTTGATCCGGGTGGCGACCGCATTCAGCAACAAGAGCATGGCCTTCGGATCGCCTCCTGTGCGGAGCGCCAGATTCGCTTGCCGGGTCAGCAGACAGCTGATCGCAAAATGGACCTGCTCGTGTCGAAGCAACCGGTCCGCTCGTTTCTGATCGGGAGCATTGATGACTTCCGGTTTCACCCAGGATAGCTCAGGGTCGAATTGCGCTTGGATGCGCGGCGGTTCCGTCAGATCGAGATGAAAGCGAATCGCGGTTTCGGCGCCACGACGGCTTTGAGCGTCGCGCGGCGTAAAGTCGTTCCAGGACAGGAGCCGATCCGGCACGCATGACGGATTGGAAGGGGTGTCGCGCGCCCAGCGTAGTGTCGAGGCGCATCCAACGACAAGCGGAATGAGCGCTAACAACGCGCCCCATCGACAGACCGGCTTCACGCGCACAACCGTTGATTTCAAGAGCAATCAGTACGTCCAAGTCATGAGCAGCATGACGACATTTTTAGTGTAATCGTAGACCGGAATATTGGAACTATTGCGCACGCGCTGGTATTGCGCCGTCATGGTCCAGTTCGGGGTCAACGGCTTGATGAGCTGCACCAGGTGGTTCTGTTCCACGTCGCTGCGGTTGGTCAATGCGCCTGATTCATCTTGGAACAAGGTTTGTGAATTCTTATAACTCCGGAAGTGCACGTCAAAGTCGTACCGCAGACTGAGTTGCTGCCACGGCAGCGCCACTTGACCGCCCGTTTGCAAGCGATTGCCTCGGTAGGAAAAGGCCGTGCCCTCGGCCGATTCATTATCGTATTGATACCCGAACCGCAAAAAATGACGATCGTTCGAAAAACGAAAGACATGCAGAAAGCCGGTCATGGTGTTAACCGCATCGCGGACCTCCGAGCCGAACCGGATATCGCCGTCGCCGGGCTCCCGAAAAAACGATTTGGTCTGATACCGAAGCAAGGCGGTGGTCAGATTCCCCACGGTGCCGACGTATGGAAGCGTAAAGGTCGGTTCCGCCACGGTCGCGGACAAGGTCGGCGAGTGACGCGCTAAAAATCCGTCCATGCCGAGGAACAAATAATCATACGCGTACTGCAGCGCCAGTTGATACGGAAGGTTCACAACCGTATTGCGATAGAAACCGGACAGGCCGATTTGATGATCCTGAATATTGAATCGCGAGAGGCCGTCGTTGAGATTGAGGGTCTGAAAGAAGGCGTATGAAGCCGTTCCTTCGAAGGCGCCTTTACGGTAAAAAGAATAATCGGCCGCGATCGAGGCCATCAATCCCGGAGATTTCGTCGAACGGGCGAGCAAGGACTCAAAGACGGTCCGATTGAAGTCGTTGAAGTTTGCAACCGCGGTCGGGTTGGGGTTCGGATTGATTGCGACGTTATCGTCATAAAAGGCCCCGAACGTCGCCTGCGCTCGGAAACGCTTCGCCTCCTCGCCCGCCCGAGTGGCGGCCAGCCGCTGTCCGATCCGAGCCGCGGCCTGGCTGAACGGATCAACGGTTTGGGTCCGCTGGATATCGGCCAACTCCGCCGCGCCTTCCGTGGACAGCCCAAGCACACCCAAGGCCAACCCCCGATAAAACTTTCCAAGCTGGCGCAAATTCGAGTCGGGTATGTAGCCTTCATCAAAGGCTTCGACGGCCTTCTTGTATTCTTTTTGCCGATAGCGCCCCAGGCCGACATAATATCCCAAGTTGTCCAGCCCGGGACGTTCGCGATAGGCGTCTTCCAACAGCGGCGTGGCTTTGTCAT
>DATFCE010000278.1:0-2185 GCA_035253365.1 Nitrospiraceae bacterium | reverse complement strand
ACCGGTCTCGGCCTCGCCGTCGCCAACCACGCATGCAACGATCAGGTCAGGGTTGTCGAAAGCCGCTCCGTAGGAGTGCGAGAGCGAATAGCCGAGCTCCCCGCCTTCGTGGATCGATCCCGGGGTCTCGGGCGCGACGTGGCTGGGGATGCCGCCGGGAAACGAGAACTGCCTGAAGAGCCGCTTCATGCCTTCCGCGTCTTGAGATACGTTGGGGTACACCTCGCTATAGGTGCCTTCCAGATATGTATTGGCAACCAAGGCCGGGCCGCCGTGGCCCGGTCCGCAGATATAGATCATGTCCAGGTCGTACTTCTTGATGACGCGATTGAGATGGACGTAGATGAAACTCAATCCAGGCGTGGTGCCCCAGTGGCCCAAGAGCCGCGGCTTGATATCTTCCAGCTTCAACGGGCGACGGAGCAGGGGATTATCGAGCAGATAGATTTGCCCGACTGAGAGATAATTGGCGGCCCGCCAATAGGCGTCCATGAGCTGCAGTTCCGTCGTGGACAGCGGTTGGTGGGTTTGTGGTGTGGTCGCGAGTGTGTCGGACATGGTTCCTCCTGCCTGTGTCGGTCGCGTTTAGGCCTGACTCCCCGCGTTCATTTCCTGCTCAAGGACCCGTCGCAAGGTGTCCGGGTCATCCGCTCCATCGTATCGCCGGTTATTGATAAAGAATGTGGGTGTCCCCGTCACCCCGCTGGCGGCTCCACTCTCGACATCGACCTCCACCCGTTCCGCGTGGGCGCCGCCCTGAAGATCACGTATGAACCGGCCGACATCGAGGCTCAGAGTGTCGGCGTAGCGGATCAGGTCTTGGTCGGTCAGGTCGTCTTGATAGCGGAACAGGAGATCGGCCATCTCCCAAAACTTGCCTTGCGCGGCCGCCGCCTCGGCGGCCTCCGCCGCGAGTTGCGCATGGGGATGCTTGTCGGTCAGCGGGAAATGCCGGAAGACAAATCGCAGGCGGCCGTTCGAGCTTGCTTGCAACCGACGCGCGGTGCGCGTGCCTTCGCGCGCGTAGGGGCATTCGAAATCGCCGTACTCAACCAGGGTCGCCTCGGCGTCCGATGGCCCCAGGATATGGTCTCGTTCATGGACCGGCGGGGATAGGATTTTTTGCGGGTATCGTCCGTGTATCGCCATGATGGTTTCTCCTTCCGCCATCGGTGGTGCTTCTTACCATTCATCGGATGCGCCGCGCGCTGCATCCACGCTCCAGATGCCGGAGCCCCGTGATGCGATAAAGAGGAAAACCAAGCAGTACAATGCCGCCAGCTCGCCGCCGTTTTGAATTGGCAACAGCGCGCGCGTGCCATGGACCATCCAATAGGCGAACGCCATTTGACCGCTGCATATGAACGCCGCCCATCCGGCATACAACCCAATCATCACGAGCAGGCCGCCGACGAATTCAATCGGCCCGGCAATGTAGATGACAAATGGCGGGACGTTGGGCGGCACGCCCGGGAAGCCGAAGAGTTTTTGCGTGCCGTGCCAAAGAAACATGAATCCCGCCACGATGCGCAAAAGCGCATAGACCTGAGACTGATACGGTCGCATAAATGCCGGCATAATTCACCTCTAGGTAGGGGTTGGCTGGGTTCAGATCAACGGCGGTCCTCTCCACGGATCGAGAAGAACACGATGCGAGTCCGTCCGCCAGCCACATCAACGGACTCCACATGTCAGTGATCCTCTTACGCGCAAGATACTCATTCACTTCGTGTGGCGCGCTCGGTCAAAAGATCAGACCCGGATCAACTGCCGGCCGATCTATCGAGACGCGGTCGTCGGGTTGCGTGCCCGTCTGCTCCTTGCCATGCGCCGTCACGTCCACCGGGCGCACGGCGATGACCGTGGTGCGTTCATTGAGCCAGACATTGACCGCCTCACCAACCTTGAGCGTTTTCAGAGCGCCGGCGGGGGACAGGGCGATCTGCCCCCGCGGGGTGGCGATGAGGACCGATCCCGATTCGACTTTGGAGACGACCCCGGAGACCTTCAGGTGTTTCCCTGAAATGACCTGTTCGACCTGTCCGGCGAATCCATAAGGGGCGAGCAACATGGTGCTGAAAATCATCGAACTCAGAATGATGTGTCGCATGAATAATCTCCTTTCCGAAGTTCCGTGCGCGCAGGCGTTCATCCGACCGCTTTGAATTGTTTTCCATAGGATCGG
>DATFCE010000277.1:0-3693 GCA_035253365.1 Nitrospiraceae bacterium | reverse complement strand
TAATGCTAAGCGCGCCCCGAGAGTTTTGGAAGCGAGCTATCATCCGAAGTCAACCACCTGCCTGGGTGGTGCTAACCGCTCATCATTTCTTCGCGCTACCGGGTTCGGCCATCTTGCGATGCTGGCTTGCCAGAACACCTGCCGGCGTCACATTGGCCGCTGCCGACTGGACCTTGTTTTTGAGCCCGCTGACGACATCGCCCTCCCCCTTCATCATCGCGTCGAACCCGTTGTTCGCGACTTCGACGGGGTCGTCCTTTTCAGCAGTTCCGACGGCAGTGTCCATCATATCAGCTCGACGGAAGAATTCCGTCTCGGTGGCGCCGGGCATAAGGCAAGTCACCGTGACGTTGGTGTCCTTGAGTTCTTCTCGCAGCGCAAACGAGAACGAATTTAGGAACGCTTTGGTCCCATTGTAAACGGCCTGAAAGCTTCCGGGCGTAAACCCGGCGATCGATCCTGTGATCAGAATTTTTCCAGAGTTCCGGCGTCGCATATCGTTGCCTACCTTATGGATCAAGTAGACGGTGCCGGTGATATTGGTATCGACGACGCGCCGGGCCTTCGCAAAGCTCTGATCGAGGAACGCGTGGCCCAAGCCGCGGCCAGCGTTTGCAAAAAGAGCGTCAACCTGGCGACCGCTTACGGCCGCATAGAGTTGATCTACCCCTTCGGTGGATGCGAGATCCGCCTGAAGAGCCTCGACTTTCGTGCCGCCCTCACGGAGGGACGCCGCCGCCGCCTCGATTTCATGTTCGTCCGCCGCGATCAGAAGATCGTAGCCTTCCTTTGCACAGCGCTTCGCCAGTTCGAATCCGATTCCGGTCGAGGCCCCGGTGACGATCGCTAAAGGTCGGTTACCCGACATACTAATCTCCTGCTCTATCCAATCGGTCGAGACCCAACCCCTGCCTATCATTGTCGTTCCTCGGAGGCTTAGGAACGGATCTGTTGGCCGATGTTTGTCTCCACATTGTTTGCGGCATGGAGATTTGGAATGAGAGCGCTCACCTGGCACGGCAAGAACGACATTCGATGCGACACCGTGCCTGACCCAAAGGTCGAGCACGGACGCGATGCCATCATCAAGGTTACCGCGTGTGCTATCTGCGGTTCAGACCTTCATCTTTTCGATGGCGTCATGCCTTCGATGGAAAAGGGCGATGTCCTGGGTCACGAGACGATGGGTGAGGTCGTGGAGGTCGGCTCGGACAATAAGAAGCTCAAGGTCGGCGATCGCGTGGTCGTTCCTTTCACGATCTCCTGCGGAGAATGCTTCTTTTGCAGAAACGGCTTCTTTTCCGGCTGCGAACGCTCCAACCCCAATCACAAGATGGCAGAGAAGCTCTGGGGCCACTCCCCCGCCGGACTTTTCGGCTATTCCCACATGTTGGGTGGCTACGCCGGTGGTCAGGCCGAATACCTCCGCGTGCCTTATGCGGATGTCGGCCCTATCAAGGTGCCGCAGGGCTTGAGCGATGAACAAGTGCTCTTCCTGTCCGATATCTTCCCGACTGGATTCATGGCAGCCGATTTCTGCAATCTGAAGGGCGGCGAGACGGTTGCGGTCTGGGGCTGCGGCCCGGTCGGCCAGTTCGCAATTAAGAGTGCTTTTCTGCTGGGGGCCGAGCGCGTAATTGCGATCGACACCGTGCCTGAGCGCCTCGCCCTCGCCCAATCATCGGGTGCGGTGACGCTCGATTTCAAGAAGGAAGACATCTACGATCGAATTCAGGAACTGACCGATGGGCGCGGAGCCGACGCCTGCATAGACGCAGTCGGCACGGAGCCGGACATTGGCTCCGGTTTCGACGCCGTCGTTGACCGAATCAAGGTCGCGACATTCATGGGGACAGACCGTCCCCATGTCCTTCGCCAAGCAATCCACTGCTGCCGCAATTTCGGAACTGTCTCCATCGTCGGCGTATATGGCGGCTTGCTGGACAAAATCCCCATGGGCTCGGCCATCAACCGTGGCCTCACGTTCCGCATGGCCCAGACACCCGTCCAACATTATCTGCCTCAACTTCTCGATCGGATTGAGAAGGGTGAGATCGATCCCTCATTCGTGATCACCCATCGTGCGACTCTCGAGGAGGGCCCTGAACTTTACAAGACGTTCCGCGCCAAGCAGGACGGCTGCATCAAGGTTGTCATGAAGCCGTGAACCGCTTCAAGCCATCGATCCTGAAGACACGTACACTCAACGGCACGATGAACGAATCATGGCCCGCGTTCTGATTGGCACGTCTGGATGGCATTATGGTTCGTGGCGAGGCCCCTTCTACCCGGCAGGCCTCCCGATAAAGGCGCAGCTCCAGTTCTATGCTAGTCAGCTACAGACCGCCGAGCTCAATGGCGTTTTCTACCGAACGCCCACGCCCGAAGCTGTCAGAGGCTGGAGGAACCAGACCGGCAAAGACTTTGTTTTCACATGGAAGGCGTCAAAGTTCATTACCCACTGGAAGCGACTCTCCGCGAACTCTGCCAACAGTCTGGAATTGATGGAAGATCGTTTGTCGTTGCTTGGGGGCAAAGCCGGGCCTGTTCTTTTTCAGCTGCCACCCAACTTTCAAGCTGACGCAGATCGCCTTTCTGCCTTCCTCCGCATGCTGTCGTCCAAGCGGCGCTACAGCTTCGAGTTTCGCCATCCCAGTTGGTATTCGCCACGGATCATTCGCCTTCTCTCGGATTCGAACATAGCGCTGTGCATCTCCGACCATCACGATGCGCCGGCGCCCTGCAGACGCACGGCGGACTTCGTTTATGTCCGAGGCCATGGACCAAGCGGACGATACAAAGGACACTACTCGACGGATGCCCTGGCGAAGTGGGCCAAACGCGTAAGATCATGGAAGCGTCAAAAGTGCGACGTGTTCGTATTCTTTGATAACGACCAAAAAAGTGCCGCGCCGATCGATGCCCTGAAGTTAAAGATGTTGTTAGGCTTATAACTGTGCGGCGCGAGGTATACTAATTATTTGGCGGATGATCCGAGCTACCAAGGCTTGGATCGCAGAACGGTGATCGGCCATCTCCACGGTGTCTCTCTCTCGGGTCAGCGCGACGACGCCTTTCCTTCCGGCCACGCGCTGCACATGGGCGCATTGGCGTCCGCTGCCAGCGCATTGCCGACCGGGCCGCGCCGGGCGGTCCGGGGTCTCGCCGTCGGCCTGTCTCTCACGCGTGTCGTCGTTCTTGCGCACTGGGCAAGCGATGTCGTTGTCGGTTTCGCTCTTGGAGCCGCGCTCGAACGAGCGCTGCGCCTATGGCGCCGGCTATCCCAAGGAGAACAAAAATGCCAATCCTTCAAGATTTGAAAGAATATGCGGAACGGGTCACCGGCCTCCGGCGCCCCGGCAAACGAAGGGCTCATGCCTCAAAACGCGACAGCCGCAGACCGTTCGCTTCAAAGATGACGGTATCGTTCCAAATCATCCGCGATGGCCATTGATTGTCTTCAGGGGGATCGTCGACCTCGAACAGCGCCACGACCCTGCGGCCGTGTTTGAAGACCTTTTCGAGGGGAATGGGTGGGCAAGACCCTGGCGTGATGGCATCTACGACGATGTCCATTACCTTCCAGAATTCATGAGCTACTGGCTATTGCGCGCGGCAAAGGCCGCGTCCGCTTCGGCGGCAAGAAGGGCAGAACATTCACACTGAAGGCCGGTGACGTCGCCGTCCTGCTCG
>DATFCE010000276.1:0-2582 GCA_035253365.1 Nitrospiraceae bacterium | reverse complement strand
GTACCGCGTGGGTGAAGAGCCGGTTGTTCCTCAGCTCGGAGTCTCGGCGCTCATCTCCACCTCAGAGAGTACGCCACCATATGGAGGGCTGCTTAAAGTCCCGGCGGAGGCGATAGGCTCCATGCGCCTGCTGGCGATCGGGGACATCGTGACGGGCCGTTTGGCGGGTCGGGAGGAGTTCGATGAAATTCTGATCAATATTCAACCATCGGCTGCGCTTGAGCGAATTGAATTCGAGACGGAAAAACCGTTAAAACTTGATATGTTATGGAAGATTATTCAGATTCCATCTGTCGGACTCTTTGTGGACGGAGTCGCCCGGCCGGTTCAGGGCGCGGCATCCGGAACGACGTACCGTAGCTCAAACGAGCAGGTCGTCACCGTGTCGCCGGAAGGAGCCCTCCAAGTGGTTGGAGACGGGATGGCCACCATCGTGGTCTCAAACCGGGGCCTGGACGGAACATTGGAGGTCGTCGTCAAAACAGACGGCGAACAGAACCGTCCGCCGATCGCGGATGCGGGGCTGGATCAGACCGTTAAAGGTGAAAGCAAGGTGCTCTTGAACGGGCTTCGGAGCACCGATCCGGACGGTGATCCCTTACGGTATGAGTGGAAGCAGGTGAGGGGTAACAAAGTCTCGCTGCTTGACGCCGACACGCCGAAAGCCACGTTTATCGCGCCGAAGGTTTCGGCCAAGCGGCTGTTTCGTTTCCATCTGCAGGTGACGGATTTGAAAGGACCCGACACCGTGAAAGGCGCCGACAGCCAACCGTCGTATACAAATGTATGGGTGGAACCATAGTACAACCATAAATATTTGAATGAACCGGCGGTTGCAAGTACGAACGATTCGTGCTAGATGGATGCCACTCAGTTGGCAGCTTTTATCAGTCATTGGAGAGGAGGGGGCGGACGATGGCAACGAAACGGAAAAAGCCGACGAAAGGCACGGCGCGGGCCGCGGCGGGAAGAAAGACGACAGCCAAGTCAAAGAAAACGACGAACAAAAAGACATCTGGACGAAAGTCTGGGGCCAAGAGTACCAAAGCGACGTCCAAAAAAACGAAGAAAACGGGTTCGAGTCGCGGGGCGTCGGCAACACGCGCGAAAACCTCCGCCAATTCGAAGAAGTCATCAAAGTCCACGAAGTCCTCTGCGCCTGCGAAATCAGCGGCGAAGTCGGAACGCCGTCCCAGGCCGGAGCGCCATGATACTGACTTGGAGGACGCCGAGATGGAGCGAGAGGAGCCGGTGGATCTCAGCGAGACGGATGATACGGACGAAACGGATGAAATGGAAGACGACCTCGACGAAGAAGTCTCCTTGGAGGAGGATGAGAACGAAGACGAATCGGAGTTTCTCGACAAGCCGGATGATCTTACCGGCGATGATACGGAATATCGGCGATCGTAATCGACGCGGTTGACGCCGCCTCAAGAATGAATGCTCAATGAAGGCCCTAAGAACACGCTGTTCTTGGGGCCTTTTCCCTTCTATCGCGCACTGTTTCTGTTCCTCCAAGATGAATCATTTTCTTTTTGTGGCAGGCGCCCTGCGAGAACGTGACTCTTTCGACAGCGCCGCCCTCCAACTGTCGTATGGCCTCTGGGGGCTTCGGACGCCATTGATCCGGGATAATTTGATCCGGTTTTTGTCCGACGGGTCGTACGGGTTGGTGTATGTTCTGAAGATGGGAATTTGCGCGCGGTTTCAAATCATATCAGGCGTGCAGTCATTTGAACAATTGGACCAGTTTGTGCGCGACGAACTTCGAACCGAAGCCCGGTATGGATTCGTTCGAGCCAAAGTTGAAGTACAATGGCCATCCTCATCAACGGAAAGTCTCGCTCTTTTGCAGAGAGTGCTCGATGTGCCCGACCCGGCGGAATTGACCCGCCGTCTCAGCCTCGGCATGCATCTACTCACGCAAGATCAGTACGAGGCCATTGTCCACGCGCTTGGGTAACGCTCTGCGCCGCTCTCCTGTGGCTTTCCGCATGGTGTTTGAAAGCGCACCACTATGAGAATGATATGGATAATACTAAGACACACCGGTCTCGCGTGCTGCATGGTGGTAGGCATCCTGATGGGGGAAATTGCGGCTTCATTGGCACCGGCATTCGCATCGTGTTCGATGGAACGCTCAACGAGCGCGGAGTCGTTGACACGACGACTTGGAAAGGATTGTAACGATCAAGAGCGCCGCGCTCAGGCGATTGCCGCGGACGACCTTTTGACCGCGTTGAAAAACGGACAGAGCCTTGATTTGGAAGGCGTCGTGATCGAGGGCGATCTCTTTCTCGATCAACTACCCTTGACTCACGTCGTGCTCGATGAATGGCCGTCACGCATCCAAGACACCATTCGAGATCGGCAATGGGACAAGCTTCGCCAGATCCCGGGAGCGATGAGCATTCGGCATTCCGCCGTCCGGGGCGGTGTCGGCACGCGACTCAAGGACGGCGCCTTGCTGGTCAAAGGCCCGGTCACCATGACCGGGACGATCTTCGAGCGGCCGGTCGATTTCTCGCGGACGGTGTTCGCAGGGCCGGTGGATTTCTCCGATGCGATTTTTGTGCGGG
>DATFCE010000275.1:0-4693 GCA_035253365.1 Nitrospiraceae bacterium | reverse complement strand
CCGGCGCTAGTGTCGCGACATGAGCGGCCCATGCCGCAATACGACACGGATGCCGCGAGAAAAAGGGAGGAAAGGCCACGGGCAATTGATCCGACCTGCCTTGAGCTTGAGACCCCGCGGTTCCTGCGTGGACGCTGGTTCCTCCCAACGGGTCGGCAAAGGGAACCACTCCTCACGATCACTCGCCTCTGCGTTCCAAGCCGCAATTGGGGAGCGTCAGCAATCGCTGCGTCCTGAAAATCAACACGCAGCGCGGTCTCCCGGTCAGACTTTGGCCACCTCTTGGGTAGTGAGATCGTGCGCGAACGCACCTACAACACAGTGCGTTCGCGCGGCTGCCATGAGTACCGCCGTCACGCTACAGGAGGGTGCCTGATCGCAACGGCAGACGTTTGATAAGGGATCGAATGCCGATTGGGTATGCGCTGCACCTCACGGTGCTCTGTCGTGGCGCTGAAAAACGACTTCGCCTTCGAAATAGGTCGTCACTACCTGCGTCTGAGAGATCTGTTGTGCCGGGATTTCGAAGAGGTTGCGATCAAGCACAACGATGTCCGCCGATTTCCCGACTTGGAGAGACCCCGTCAGTGCGTCTATCCCCATCGCTCTTGCGGCATTAATCGTGTAAATCTCGATCGCGGTACTCAGATCGACTGCCTGATCTCCCCAAAGTTTGCGGCCTGGGAAAGATCCATCCGGGTTTTCGCGTGTGACCAGACCCTCAATCGCGATCCAGAGATTGGGAACGGGAATGACCGGCCAGTCCGTTCCGCCAGCAACAAGAGCACCGCTCTCCTTCAAGCTCTTAACCGGCCACCATCTCTCGGCACGTTCCCGGCCCATAACAGCGGCATGGCCCTCGATAAGAGTGGTCGGAAACCAGCTGACGGGGCAGATATCAGCGACCACACCAAGCTCGGCGAAGCGGGCAATATCGCTTTCCTGCACAAAACCCGCATGAGCGACGGAATGATAGACTTTCGCGGGGCCGCGGAAATGCCGAACGGCTTCCACAGCATCAAGCATACGCGATACAGCCGCATCGCCCGCACAATGGACTTTCAGTCCCATTCCGAGTTCCTCGGACCGGTCGAGCCACCTGATCATATCCGGCAGGGAGACAAGCAGGTCGCCGCGATGACCGTGCGGGTGAGAGGCATCCGGTAGATAGGCCTGATGAAACGCGGCGGTTTGCGCGCCTGGCACGCCATCAAGAAATAGCTTCGTATAATTGGGCATTACGTGCTGACTGTGGAACTCGTCGCGCATGGCCAGAAGTGGTTCACCGGAAATGCCAGGCAAAACTGCTGGTTCTACAAGCGGCAAGGAAGTGACCGCCCACGCGGCGAGCCGGTGCCTTTCGTCGAGTGACTTGAGCACCGTATTGATGATCGGTGTAGAAGCGGCTTCCTGAAAGCTGGTAACACCATGAGCATTGAGGATCTTGACGGCGTGTTCGATGGACTGCTCTGCCATCTCCACGCTGAAATCGTTCGACGCGGCCCTTTCCACGATGCCGGCGGCCGCCTCGATCATAATTCCCGTCAGCCGGCCGCTCTTTGGATCCCGACCGAAAGTTCCGTCCACAGGATCCGGCATCGCGTCAGAGATACCCGCGAGCTGCATTGCACGGGTATTGACCCAGCGATTGTGAGCGGTTTCATCCCGCAGCATGACTGGGAGACCTTGGCTTGCTTCATCCAGCGCAGAGAGCGCTTCTTCTGTTCCGAGCTCAGCTATCAAATCTGCACCCCATTGGTTGCCGATGATCCAACTGCCAGCGGGAGTTTTGTGCGCAGCTTCTCGCACGACACTTAGAATTTCCTGAAGACCGTGGCTTGCTGGAAACTTAACTGTGAAGAGTTCGATCTGCCCTGCCAATAGAATATGAAGGTGATTGTCGATCAGACCGGGCATCGCCATTGCGCCACCCAAATCGACGACTTCCGCACCAGGTTCTGCCAGAGGAAGGACTTCCTGATGACTGCCGAGAGCTGTGATACGGCCGTCGCTCATGGCAACAGCCTCAACCCAAGGGCGGCGCGGATCGACAGTGTATATTCGGCCATTCGTAAGAATACGATTCGATTTTGATAGTGTCATTTTCACTTCTCTATTTTCGGTGTATTGAAAATAACCGTTCAAGCCGAACGGAAGCCAAGGGCGGCTCGCTCGCAACCGGGCTGTGCCCTTTTTCATTTCGTCTTTTGCAAGTGTGCGGTCGCACGATGTGCGTGCGCGACGCCAACCACGAACAGTCGGGGACAGAGTGCGCCGGCCCTTGACTATCTCGCGGTTTATGCCGTTAAAAAGCTGCGGAGTTTTTGAGACTCTGCGTGACTTGGCATCCGGTGTCACAGGTTCCGCAGCGGCAAGAAGGCGACTTTGCCATCCCCAAGCTCCAGCATCGTGCCAGACCGCTCGATTTGTCGGGTTCCTGCATTATGTTCCTCGACGGGTCTTGCTGCGATCGTTCGACCAAGGTGGGGTAAGTCGCAAGGTCGATGGTTTTCGAGATTTCTTCCGCCAAGCCGACGAACCGATTTCGACGAGGAACGGAGCCGTCGCGTGATTTCGACATGGGCGAGTCCAACTCGTACACCGACAGCGTTTTAACTGCGGTGACCCGCCCACTAATCCTGCTGCGCCACGACGTGACTCTTCAGGAATTCGGATGGTTCTTCCAAGACACCGCCGGTATTGGCGTGTTCGAAATAGTCATACCAACCGGTGGAGGCGACACCAATCAGAAAGGCATCCCTTGCCTCGACCGATTCCATCTCCCACAATGACCAGAAATCAAAAGATCTGTTTGCCCTGTCGAGCTCATGATCAACCCGGCCAAAGCCAAGTGTGCGAATTCCGACATTGGCCATTGCCTCAACTGCCTGGCAAATTCCGGCAACGAAATTCTTACGCTCTTCTTCGGAGAGGCGGAACCAGCTGTCCTTATAGGCCCAGTGTTCAACAAGGTAGTGCTTCATGGAGATTCTCCTGAGACTAGGAATGAAAGAACGGCTGCGCCCTGTGCGCAGCCGCAACGGCGACATTCTTCACGCAAAAGCTGGTGGAGGGACGAATCCACCGAGCTCTTTTTCGACAAGCTGCGCGAAACGGATCGGCGTACGATCCTCAAGGTAGGGCCCGATCACCTGGACACCGGCGGGAACGTCATCGATGTAGCGGCCTGTCGGAACTGCTGTTGATGGCAGGTCGGCGACCGTCGCGACGGAAGGCCACTGGAGGTTATCGAAATAGGGCTGTTTCTCGCCGTTGACGAACATGTTTCGGAATTCGCCGATCAACATTGATGGTGGACCGTCATTGCTGTGGTCGTGAGGATATGCAACGGTCGGAAAGACCGGGCAGATGAGCAGATCATATGACCTGAAGAAGTCCCGCCAGATCCTGAAGAGACGTTCCCTCTGTTCACAAATAGCTATATACTCATAGTGGCGAAGATTGATGGCGCGCGCCAATTGGGTTGTATGTCTCTTGTCTTCGGCAGACGCTTTTGCTGCAATATCGAGATACTGTTGCATCATCGACGGCGGGACCGCTGCAGCAACGAGTTGGTAAAGGGTCATGAGATATGTTTCGAAACACGCCGACCAATTGATGTCGGGACGGGCCGTTTCAACCGCGACACCAAGCCTTCTTAGGTCCGAGACATAATCGTTGATTGCGGCCAAGTAACGCTCGTCCGTCGGATATACATCCTTATCGGTCCAGACAGCCACACGGAAGTCCGATAGCTTTTCTTTGCGGCTTTCGGGGATCGTGACACTCCAAGCTGTTCGCTGAACATCGTCGGTGCCAACCAAGATATCCAGGGCCAGTTCCAAATCTGTGGCGCTACGCGCCATAGGCCCGAACACGCCCATTTCGACCTTCATCAGCTGGTCTGGCATGGGGGGGATATGCCCCCTTCCCGAGATAACCCCGTAGCTCGTCTTATGACCGTAAATTCCGCAAAAATGCGAAGGAACTCGGATAGATCCACCAATGTCGCTGCCAAGCTCAAGCGGGGAAAATCCCGCCGCGACAGCTGCCGAAGGACCACCGGATGACCCTCCCGGTGAGCGACCGACATCCCAGGGGTTATTGGTCGTGCCGTAGACCGGGTTGTAGGATTGCCAATCAAAGGCGCCGGTTGGGACGTTCGTCTTGCCATAAATTACCGCCCCGGCTGCTCGAAGCCTGGAGACGGCATCCGCGTCTCTCAGTGGCACATGGTCAGCGAGCGCCGGAAACCCGCAGGTCGCCGGCATGCCGGCAACTTCAAATGAATCCTTTATGGTCATCGGCAAGCCTTGCAGCGCCCCGCGATCACCCGCAGACATGTTGTCTGAGATGCGGGCTGCGGCCATAGCGCCCTCAATGTCACGGGCTACGACGGCGTTGACTTTGGCTTGGTGCTTGTCGAGATGGTTGAGGTGAAGCTCCAGCAGTTCAACAGCGCCTATTTTTCTGTTGTGCAACGCATTCAGCCATTGGGTGGCGGACTGAAACACGGAAGCAGCCGGGTCGGAGAGGGAGGCAGGTTGTGCTTGATCTGTCATGTCGTTCCCCTATTTTCTGATGCGATCTCTTGCCGATCGCCCCGCATTTTTTTGGAAACGCTTCGAGCAGTCATCTCCCATTTGGTATAAGCGGGGTCCTTCGGGATAAAATATTTTGATAGTCCGAAGAT
>DATFCE010000274.1:0-3444 GCA_035253365.1 Nitrospiraceae bacterium | reverse complement strand
GATGAATACACATAATGTTCCACGCCGGCCTTCTTGGCGGCGTCCGCCATGGTCAGGCCCTGGGTGATCTCGGCCTCCATCCCGGCTTCGAACGGCGTGGACATGGCAAACACGCCCTGCATGCCGCGTAAGGCCGTGTCGAGGCTCGATGGATTGGTCAAATCTCCTTGCACGACATCGGCCCCCAGAGCGGTCAGGGCTTCTGCCTTTTCGGGATGCCGGGTCAACACGCGAATTTTTTGTCCTTGCTGAAGCAGTCGATGCGCCACCGCGCCGCCTTGCTGTCCCGTCGCGCCGGTGACCAAAATAAGTTTCGGTTGGTATGTCATGACAGCCTCCTCTTTGCCCGGGAATCTTCTTCTATGGTACCCGATCGGAGGCGAGCGATTCACGGTGGCCATCGCCGAGAGCAGCTTCTCTTCGGATCGCGGCTCCCAAGAAATGTTCGTCTGTATCGTTACTGATTCGGATCGATCACGACACGCCCGCGGATCTTCCCGTGAAGAATCTCCCGGCTCAGGGAAGGCACGTCGGCCAGAGGAGCGACCCGAATCATACGATCGAGTGCCTCACGAGGCAGATCATGTGCCAACCGCGTCCACGCTTCACGCCGGCGTTCCTGAGGTGAGGTGCTGGAAGCGATCCCGATCAAACCGACTCCGCGCAGGATAAATGGGAAGACCGTCGTGCTGAGATCGCTGCCGCTGGCGAGACCGCACGCCGCCACCGCGGCGCCATGGGCGAGCGTGCGAAGCAGTGTGGCGAGCGTCGCGCCGCCGACCGTATCCACCGCCCCGGCCCATCGCTCTGACTCCAGCGCCTTCTCCGCCGATCTGCTGAGAGTTTGGCGATCGATGATCTCGGATGCGCCGAGCTGCTTCAAATAGTCACGAGTCTCCGAGCGGCCGGTGGATGCGACCACGCGATAACCAAGGTTCGCCAAGATAGCGACTGCCATTCCGCCGACGCCCCCGGCCGCTCCGGTCACCACCATCTCTCTACCACCGGGTTTCAGGCCTCGTGTCTCAAGCTCCATGACCGACAGCATTGCGGTCAAACCGGCGGTCCCAATCCCCATGACCTCTTTCAGGCTCAAGCCCTGCGGGAGATGTAAAAGCCATTCGGCCTTCACTCGCGCCGCCTGCGCATACCCGCCCCAATGCCGTTCGCCGATGCCCCATCCGGTAAGCAGCACCTGATCGCCCGGTTTAAATTCCGCCGAGGCAGATTCTTCCACCGTGCCGGCCAAATCGATCCCCGGCACCATGGGATACCGGCTGATAATTTTCCCCTGCCCCGTGACCGCCAGGGCATCCTTGTAATTGAGACTTGAATAAGTGACCGAGACCAAGACCTCGCCATCAGGCAGCGCGCTCATGGGCAGAATACGAAAGAAATAGTGAACATCGCCGTCTTTCTGTTCCAACACTAACGCCTTAAATGTTTCCTTCATGGCCATCTTATCTGGTCTGCGCATTTGATCCGCTGAACGCTCAAAAAGACGTTTTATCACACCCGCCCACCCCAGGCGCGCCAGGCCGCGCCCCTTCCCGAGGCGAGACCCGAGGCGACGCCAGCACCGCAGGTGTAGTATTTCTCACCCGCCCATCCCAAGCGCGCCAAGACGTGCTCTTCCCCAGTGGGGTACATTGAGGATGCTGGCGAGGCGAGAACGAAGCTGGGCGTATTTTTCAGCGTTCGGTTAGGGAATCAGCACGATTTTCCCGTAGGCCCCCGGCTCCATGACCATCTCATGCGCCCGGGGTGCGTCAGCCAGCGGAATTTCTTTGCCGACGATGGGGCGGAGCTTGCCTTTTTCCAGACCGGTCACCAAGGCGGCGTGAATTGTGGTCGCTTCTCGTTCCGAGACATTCATCAGCAACATCCCGATGATACTGGCATCTCGGATCATCGTCTCACGAGGATCGATTTCAATTTTGCCGCGGCTACCGATCACGACGATTCGTCCCCCGTGAGCCAGAATGCCGAGGTCCTTGTTCAGGTTGACGTTGGCCAGCATCTCCAGAATCACATCCACCCCCCGACCCTTCGTCAATTTGACGGCCTGCGCGAGATAGTCCGCCGCATGATGATCCAAGACGTGCTGCGCGCCTTGTTCCTTCACCAGCTTGCGGCCTCGATCCGATCCGGCCGTGCCGATCACTGTCATGCCCGCGGTGCAGGCGAGTTGCACGGCCGCGATACCGACTCCGCCGCTCGCGCCGTGGACGAGCACGACTTCCCCCGGCACGGCGCGGGCACTGCCGAACAGCGCTCGATAGGCCGTGGCATAGGGCACGTTGATACCGGCGCCCTGCGCGAAGGTCACGTGTTTAGGTAGGGGATGGACGTGAAAACCCTCACAAACCGCTCGTTCGGCATACGCGCCCGTCACGGTTCCGGCCGCATACACCCGGTCACCTACCTTGACCTGGCTCACCCGTCCGCCGACTGATTCGACAATGCCGGCGGCGTCGATACCCGGCGTAAAAGGCAATGCCGGCTTATCGGGATAGAGACCCGCGCGGATATACGTATCGACGGGATTGATGCCGGCCGCATGGACTCGCACGACGACCTGCCCCGGCCCCGCCGTCGGGGCCGGAATCTCTTCGAGCCGCATGACTTCCGGAGGACCGAATTCGTGAACACGGATCGCTTTCATGTTGCCTCCACGAGAATTGTCTGTGTTGCTTTTGAGAGTTGCCCCGCGTCGGGCTACGAGGACCCTGTCGCCTGCTGTGCCCACCGTCGAAACACTTGATTGCCGATGGCCTGCAATGCCGGCAAATGCGTCGCAGCTTGATCAAGGACATCCTCGCCCGTCCGGCCGGTCTCGCGGAGCTCCGCGGAAAATGCGCCGACCATCCCGCGGATGATCGGCTCGGTGACTTCCAGATGAAACAGGATGCCGTAGGCATTGGAACCGTATCGAAACGCTTGGTGGGCGGTCGGAGCGGAAAAGGCAAGCCGGTGGGCGCCGTTCGGCAAATCAAATACGTCGCCATGCCAATGATAGGCGGTGAACATCGCGGGGACCTCTTTCCACAGCGAGTCGGTCTGTCCCGCATGAGTCAATTCAACCGGATGCCACCCGATTTCCTTCTGTGAGCCTTTGGCGACCTTCGCACCCAGCGCCGCAGCCAACAGTTGACTGCCCAGGCACACACCAAGCAGTGGCGTGCGCGAGGCCAGCGCGGTTTCGATCAACTTCACCTCCTGCCGCAGGTGCGGATAGTGGTCCTGTTCGTAGACGCTCATCGGCCCGCCCATCACGATCAACCCCGCCACGCCGTTCAAGTCTGTGGGTACCGGTTGTCCGTCGAATATGCGGACGTATTCCGCGGACAGCCCTTCGGAGATGAGGGCCGTCTCGATTCGGCCTAGCGGTTCACATTCGATATGCTGAAGGACGACCACCTTGGCCATGTATTCACCCGCTAT
>DATFCE010000273.1:0-7927 GCA_035253365.1 Nitrospiraceae bacterium | reverse complement strand
CCGTTGGTACTCGCAGCGATAGACGAGCCCGCCGGCTCTGACCACTGCGGCGCGCTGATTACGCGATTCGTTGGGCCAGATCGATCAAGACGCCTTCTCTCAGTCCCATCTCGCTGACGACACAGTCCTGAAACCCGAGGCACTCCATCACAGTACGAAGAATCAACGTGCCGGCCACGACAACCTCTTCTCGGCCTGCTTCCAGTCCCGGAAGCTCGCGGCGTTGCACATTGGAGCGGCTCACAACCGTCTGCTCCAACTCGCGAATCGTTTGAAGACTGAGCCCGTATTGATGAACCCGAGCGGCCTCATAACGCGGGAGTCGCTGCGCCATCGCGGCCAGTGTCGTGACGGTTCCCGCGGTCCCTACGAAGGTTAATCCAGCCAAGTCTCCCAACTCAAGTTTCACGGGTTGCATCAAATCGAGAATGAGACGCCACGCCGCCTCCAATTCCTCCGGCATCGGCGGGTCATGCTTGAAGAGGCGTTCGGTCAGACGGACAACTCCGAGTTCAATAGACCGCACCGCCGGTGGCCGGCCTCGGCGATCTATGATAAATTCGGTGCTCCCGCCGCCGATGTCCAAGCCCACAATATCTCCGGTTCCTGGGGACAGTCCGGCCCGGATCCCCAACAGCGTGCGGCGGGCCTCCTCTTCGCCGGAGATCACTTCGACCTCAAAGCCGGTCTCCTGTTTGACCATCGCCAGAAAGGCGTCGCGATTGATGGCATCACGCACCGCGCTCGTCGCCACGGCAATGCGACGATCGACGTGATAGCGTTCGATCGTTTGGCGCCATTCGTGTAACGTCTCAATGACCCGTTTCATGGCGGCCGGCTGTAGAAGGCGATGATGATCCACCCCTTCCCCGAGACGCAGAATCCGACGCTCGGCATGGAGTTTCGCCAACCCGCCCCCGGCCGTTGCCTTGGCGATCAACAATCGGCAGGTTAACGTTCCAATATCGACGCCCGCCAACACCCTTGCCCCGCCACCGGCTGGATTCACGTGTCAGTTCCCTTCGGCCATATCATCCATCTCAGCCGTCAGCCGGGCCAGTTCCGTTTTGAGCGCCGCCACCTGCTCTGCGGCGGTGACGATCTCGCGATCGGCCAGAATGTGGGCCGACGAATCGCCGCGCTCATGGAGTTCGACCGCGCGCTCTCCGATATCGCGACACAGATCCTTGATCCGACGATCGAGCCGGCGGGCTTCGAGGCGTAGCTTCAGCAGCTCGGTCTCTTCCAGCACACGTGTCGCGGCCCGCGCTGTCCCGAGTCGCAGCCGCGCCAGCCCCACTCTCACATCATGTTTTATTTGCTGAATCCGGCCCATGTCGTTCCACGACAGACGCGAGGCTAGAGGCGCGAGGCGATGGGCAAGAACAATCTTCGGTTGCCACTTCCGCCCTAACCTCTCGCCCCGCACATATTTCTTAACTCACCGACCCTAGATCCAGTTTGGCCTTCCATTTTCGGAACAGGGCTTCCCGAAGAGGACGATGACCGGGCGCGGCCAACAGAGGGTCTCCGTGTAGCAGGGCAAATGCCTCACGGCGCGCATGCTCCAGAAGCGAGGCGTCTCGGATGATATTCGCGGCGCGAAACTCCGGTACCCCCCACTGGCGCACACCGAAAAACTCCCCCGGACCCCGGATGCGGAGGTCTTCTTCGGCAATCACAAACCCGTCCGTCGATTTGACCAAGGCCTCCAATCGACGCCGCGACTGTGAGGAAGGGGTAGAGGGATAACGGTGTAGGGGGATAGCGGAAGTTGTGAACGGAGGCTCTACCCCTCTATCTCTTATCCCTACCCCCCCTTCCTGCGTCAGGAGAAGACAATACGATTGTTGCCGCCCTCGCCCGACGCGCCCCCTGAGCTGATGCAGTTGCGCCAGCCCGAATCGTTCGGCGTGCTCGATCACCATGACCGTGGCATTTGAGACATCAACGCCGACCTCGATGACCGTCGTCGTGACCAAAATCTGGATCTCCCGCGATGTGAACGCCGCCATCGTCCGCTCTTTGTCGGCGGCTTTCATGCGGCCATGCAGCAGGCCGACTCGATACCCGGGAAAGACGTCGGTTTGTAAATATTCCGCGGCCTGCATGGCAGCCTGAAGGTCGAGTTTCTCGGACTCCTCAACAAGCGGATACACAATATACGCTTGGCGGCCGGCTTTCACTTCATCATCGACAAGGCGATACGCCCGCCGGCGTTGCGATTCGTGAAACAGCCACGTTCGAATCGGCGCGCGGCCCGGAGGAAGCGCATCGATCACGGAGATATCGAGGTCCCCATAGACCGTCATGGCCAGCGTGCGCGGGATCGGCGTCGCGGTCAGCACGAGCACATCCGGCCGAATGCCTTTTTCCAGCAACGTCTTTCGTTGGAGTACGCCGAATTTATGCTGCTCATCAATGACGGCCAGGCCGAGATTGGCGAATTCCACGCCCTTTTGAATCATGGCATGCGTGCCGATCATGATGTGCGCTTCTCCCGTTCGGATTTGCAGAAGCGCAGCCTTGCGTTGCGCCACGGAGCCGCCGCCTCTTAGCAGCACCGTCTTCAGCCCCAGCTTCCCGCATAGGTCGCGCATGTTCAGGTAATGTTGTTCGGCGAGGATTTCGGTCGGCACCATCAGCGCCGCCTGGTAGCCGGACCCGCAGGCGATGACCATGGCTTGAAGCGCCACAATCGTTTTGCCGCATCCGACATCGCCTTGGATGAGCCGGTTCATCGGCCGTCCGGTAGCCATGTCACGCTGAATTTCCACCAGCACTCGCTCCTGCGCCGGCGTCGGACGGAATGGAAGCAACCCCCGTAGTTGAGCAAGTAACGGAGTCTTAATCTGAAACCGAATTCCTTTGGCCTCTTTTTTGACCGAACGCTGTCGCATCGCGAGCGCCAACTCGAACACGAACAATTCCTCGAATGCAAGCCGGGCATGAGCCGGCGTGGTGCCGCGCTCAAGTGTCCGGAAATCAATTCCGCGAGGCGGAAAATGGACGGCGAAAAACGCAGTACGAATGGTCGGAAGCCGATACTTCTCACATATCGCGCGGGGTAATAAATCCGGAATCCCGCGCGCATACTGATCCAGCAGGCCTTTGAGCAATACGCGGATTTGCCGGGAATTCAGGCCTTTGGTCTCGTGATAGATCGGCACTATCCGTCCCACATGTACCGGCGCCTCATCTTCTGCGCCGAGAATGTCATATTGTGGACTTTCCATGCGGAGATCGGTCCACCCTCCTCGCCCTGCCGATACGTGACCGCTGAACATCGCGCGCGCTCCCACCTGGAGAATCTGCTGCAGATACGGCTGATTAAAGAACACGGCATGCATGGCGCCGGTTTTATCTTCAATCGCGACATCCAGCACGGTCATACGCCGGTGGGTGGTACGCCGAAGCGTGCTGCTGACCACGTGCCCGCAAATAGTCGCCGCCCCGCCGGGAGCCACGCGTGCAATCGGCGTCACGATGGATCGATCTTCATATCGCCACGGCAAAAACCAGAGCGCATCCTCCACGGTATGGATTCCAAGGCGTGCGAGGAGGGTGGCTTTTTTGGGACCGACGCCCTTGGCAAACTGAATAGGGACATTCCACAAGTCATAGGCCCCAAGCTCGGGGGGAGGGGCGAGGGACTGATCTTTTTCCCTCGTATCTTGAGCCTCCCGCCGCGCGCCTGTCCCGCTCAACCGCTCTAAGATCACTTGAGCTCCGGCAAGTCGGCGTTGACGCTCGAGCGAAGTCAGGCCATCGTCAAAGTCCTGAAACAACTGCCGAAGCGTGAGAAGATCCGCTTCCACATCGGCAGGATAGACATGGTCAGCCAGGGTTTGCACGATTTGACGTGAGACGTACCGACCGAGATTTTTAATCGCTGAAAGGTTGGCGCCCACATTGCGGAGAGCAAAGCCGATAGGCCGGGCCAGTCGATCGACGATACCATGAAGTGAGGATATGCAAGCTGGTTGGACGGCGGCACCTCTCCGTAGCAGACTTCACGGATAGTCCGGCGAGACTTGTCAGGTCAAACAGGCGTATGCTACCATACGCCTCGTTTGGGGTACAAACAGTGAACGAGAATGGATGCCGCTGAAGAATATCAAGTGGTGGAAGGAGCGTGGGACCGTGGCATATACCTGTGATATCTGCGACAAACGACGCCAGGCCGGCCATAACGTGAGCCATGCCAATAACAAGACGAAGCGAGTGTTCCGCCCAAATCTTCAGACCGTCCGCGCCCTGGTCAATGGAGCCGCGCTTCGGATCAGGGTCTGCACCCGGTGCCTGCGTTCAGGCCTTGTCAAGAAAGCCGTCTAGCCCACCCTTGAACCTACGGTTCGACTTCGCGTAAAGGTTGAATCGCTGTTGGGTTCGGCGGGGTTTTAAAAGCCGATTCCGACTCCGACTCCCCCATACGTGCCATAGGTGCCGCCGCCCCCATAGATACTCCAACGCGGGCCCGCGGGTCGCTGATATGCCGGCCGCGGCTCCCAAATTCTCAGATATTTCACCTCCACGGTGGGGTAACGATAGTCCGTTTCATCGAGGGGCTGCGTCGTGGCGCCAAGGACCTCTCCCACAATCGTGACACGCGTGTCGCTGCCGACCGTCGCGGGATCAAGAAATTCTTTTTGGATGGCGAGGAATCGGCCCTGTGATTCGTTTCGTGGAGCGCCCGGCTGCCACTCTGCGAGCGGAAGCTGGAGGACTTCCAACTGGGTACCATCCTTCAAACGCTTTGCCTTGAGAACCTCTCCCCCAAGCACCACCCATCGACCCCGGTAGGAATCCGGGGATTCCCGGAGCTGGTCGAACGTCACGGTCCTGTCTACCTGCGCCTCGAGAGACTCCGGAATGACACGCTCGGTAGCCGCGCATCCCATGACTCCAAGAAGCAGCGTGATGTGTAAAACCAAACCAGGCGTCCGCATGTCGTACTATAGCCGATTGTTTCGATTGAATGATAGAAATGGCAAATACAATGGTGGAGGTGAGGAGCGTGGCGCGAACCGCTTGAACGAACGGGAAACAGAAAGACGGCAATACGGAAATCTCTGCCTAGTTACGGACCTCCCATTCACGAGCCAACTCTTGTGCTTTATAGATCTGTTCATTCGTCATTTTTGCGGCGAGCGTGTCGCGGAACGTCAAAGCTTGCCGGTCGCCTTGTGCCCCCGCGAGGTTGGACCACATATGCGCGCGCACGACATCTCGGGGAACACCCCGACCTTCCGCATACATCTCCCCGATCTTCAACCGAGCCCGGCCATTACCGAGCTTGGCGGCCTTCAGAAATAATTGGAGCGCCTCCGTGTAATCCTGCGGGACACCGAGTCCTTGGACGTACAGCATGCCCAGCTCAGTCTGCGCATCGCTATGGTCTTGATCGGCGGCTGAGCGGTAGAAACGTGACGCAGTGACGTAGTTCCTGGGAATTCCCTTCCCGGTCGCATACATAGTCCCGATCTTGAACAAGATATCGGGATTTCCGTCCACGGAGGCCAAACGAAACCATCTTGCGGCTTCATCGGCATCCTGATAGACGCCTTGGCCGACCGCATACATGCTTCCGAGCTTGAACTGAGCCTGGGGATCGCCCTGGTTGGCCATGATACGGGTACGGGCAACGTCCGTGCAGCCCGATCCAACAAGAGCTACCGTGATCGCAATGAAGAGAACGACACGTGACGAATACGTGTTCACCATGGCGCAGCTTCCGGTGAATCAGGGTGTCTATACAGCGGCCACAAACTCGGGCCTCCGGTACAAGTGTGATTGGAGCGGGCGATGGGATTTGAACCCACGACAACTAGCTTGGGAAGCTAGGACTCTACCACTGAGCTACGCCCGCTCTTATCTTGTTTGTGAAGAGGAAGAATCCTACCGTTGGCCTTCACTCAAGTCAAGCGCGAAGGCCAGGACTACACGCTATGGCTTGAATTCAACAACGGCAAATTTCCTTCGCCCAATCCGGAGCCGGCATGGCGTCCCCGCAATGAGTGAAATGCCGGCATTGGGATCGGTCTGCCGCTGGTCATTCAGCTCAACCCCGCCTTGCACGATGAGGCGGCGAGCCTCACTTTTGCTTGGCACGAGCTTCGTTCGAGCGACGAGATCAATCAAGGCCATGGCGGGCCTGCTTGCGTTGACCACATCGGCCGCGGTGAGCGTGACGCGCGCATCGGGATCAGCCGGAAATTCCCGATCGCGAAATTTCTGCTGGAAATCCGCTTTGGCTTGCTTGGCAGCGGCCTCTCCGTGATAGCGCGTGACCAACTGCTCCGCGAGCGCCAGCTTGGCCTCCATTGGATGCCTCGATTTCACCTGAGCGAGCTCCTCCGTCGTCAACAATTCGTAATACCGCACCATAAGCGCATCGCTGATGGACATGATCTTCCCGAACATGTCTCCCGGTCGGTCTTCCAATGCAATGTAGTTGCCGAGACTCTTGCTCATCTTCCGGACACCATCCGTGCCTTCCAGCAATGGCATGGTGAGCACGACCTGCGCCGCTTGCCCGAAATCCCGCTGCAAATCGCGTCCCACCAGCAGATTGAATTTCTGATCCGTCCCGCCCAATTCGACATCGGCTTTGAGCGCGACGGAATCGTAACCCTGAATCAACGGATAGAGGAACTCATGAATGCTGATCGGCTTTTGTTCGCGATAACGCGTATGGAAGTCTTCCCGTTCCAGCATACGAGCCACGTTGTAGTGGGCGCTGAGCTGAATGAGTTCCTCGGCCCGCATGGCGCTCATCCAGCGACTGTTGAATTCCACAACGGTCCGCTTCGTATCGAGAATCTTGAAGATTTGACGCTCGTAGGTCTTGGCATTCTCCTGAACCTTCTCTTTCGTCATCGCCACGCGTGTCTCCGATACGCCGGTAGGATCGCCGATCATGCCGGTGAAATCGCCAATGAGGAAAATCACCTCGTGCCCGAGATCTTGGAAATGCTTCAACTTGTGAATCAGCACCGTATGCCCGAGATGAAGGTCAGGCGCCGTGGGATCAAAGCCCGCTTTCACGCGTAATGGCCGGTTTTCTTTCAAGGCGCGTGTGAGTTTTGCTTCCAGCTCGGCCTGCTGAATGACCTCCACGGTTCCACGGAGGAGTAGATCCATTTGTCTGGTGAGATCGTTCACAAAGCTCTCTTTGAATGCGGTATTGAAATGGGCTCCGAATCCACAGCCACGAGCGGGCGGAGTTTCTCGAGTCGCTTTGCCCCGATCCCCTTGACCTCCCGAAGATCGTCAATCGTTCGATACAGTCCCTGCACCGTACGCCGCTCGATCATGCGCTGCGCGAGGACTTCCCCGATACCCGGTAGCGTACGCAGTTGCTCGATTGTTGCTCGATTGAGATCCAGCTTGGATGATGCCGTGACCCGTTTTGACTCGCTCGGTCGCCCCCGTCTCGGTTCACCGATGGGCAGTGGGGCGGAGACGGTCGGTGCGGCCGAAGCGACGATCTGAATCTGAGCAGGTCGTGCCGGTGGCGTGTCGGTAGTTGCCTCAATGAAGGCCGGTTCCTGAGTCGGCCATCCGATCCATGCCACCATTGCAGCCGTGACGGCAAGCATGCCGGCCTTGATCAGGAGCGACTTCATCATCATGAAACACTCGGCTATCAGCGTTCAGCCGTCAACACTCCTGCACCAAGAGCGCTGCTCATTGCCGTTTCCGCGCCATATGAATCGCCAGGCCATGGACATCTTCGGCTGCTTCCATCAGGCCTTCAGGCAGCGTCGGATGGGCGTGAATCATGTCCGCGACCTGTGATGCCGTGGCGCCGAGCTGCATCGCGAGCGCCGCTTCGTGAATCAGGTCGGCCGCATGGGATCCGATGATATGAGCGCCCACAATCTTTCCCGATTCGGTCTCCGCGATCATCTTGAAGAAGCCGGTG
>DATFCE010000272.1:0-2265 GCA_035253365.1 Nitrospiraceae bacterium | reverse complement strand
CTGTCCTGGTCTGGCTTGGCTACATTAATTTCATGTTGGCGATCTTCAATATGCTGCCGGGATTTCCTCTTGATGGAGGCCGGGTGCTTCGCGCCGCGCTCTGGTGGGGCACCGACGACTCCGACTGGTCCACGCGTGTGGCGGCGCGTGTCGGTCAGGGACTGGGGTTTTTGTTCATCCTCTTCGGTGTCTGGCAGTTTTTCAGCGGCAACAGCGGTGTCGGTGGATTGTGGCTCGCGCTCATCGGATGGTTCCTGCTTGATGCGGCTGGGGTAAGCTATGCTCAGGTAGATATTGTGGCCGGATTGCGAGGGCTGCGCGTCAAAGACATCATGACCGACGATTGCGCCAAGGTGGACGGGCGCGCGACGCTACAAACCTTTACCGACGAGCATCTCTTGCGCACGGGCCGGCGCTGCTTTGTGGTCGAAGAAGATGGAAGGATTGTGGGACTCGTCACGCCCTCTGATGTCAAAGAGATCGAACGAAGCCGGTGGCCGGCGACCGCCGTTCATGCGGTCATGCGCCCGCTCGACCGCCTCCGCACCGTAACCCCCGATACGCCGGTCGTTGAAGCGCTGCAAGCCATGAGTAAAGAGGATGTCAATCAATTGCCGGTCGTGTCCAACCACCGGCTGGAAGGCATTCTTTCGCGCAGCCATATTTTGCAAGTTTTACAATCGCGCGCCGAATTGAGCATGTAGCACGCTCGTCTCGGCCATCACATCCTGTTAATCCAGGAGTCACCTATGCTGATGTTGGGAGCGATTTTATTGATTCTCGCCATCGTCGCCGCCTTGTACGGGTTTGGCGTCGTCAGTTCGCCGTATGTCGGCACGTTCCGAATCGTGTTTTATTTTGTGCTGGCGTTCTTTTTGATCACGCTGGTGGTCGGAATCGTTCAGCAATCGCATCAGGGAGGCTACGATCCCACGACAAACGTGAGATAGCGACCACCGTATGCTGAGAGAAAACGACCCGCCGCCTCATCTGTTTGTCGCCCACAAGGATTCCGGGCTGGAACTTCCGACGTCTCCCAAGTCGGCTGCCGATCGGCATCTCTGGCAGATCGTCGGGATCCGTGACGTGCTGTTCTTTGCATTGCTCCTGTTCCTGCTGTGGTTCGGCTATTACCTCAGAAGCGTCTTCACGCCGGTCCTGATCGCGCTCATGCTGGCGTATCTCGTCGATCCCATCATCGACTATTTCGAAGAGCGGCGCGTCCCGCGACCCGTCACCGTCTCTGTCGTACTCGTCGTGCTGGTCATGATTTTGGCAGGGTTGGGGGCGTGGCTTGGTCCGCTTCTCATCGAGCAATCACAAGCGTTGGCAAAAAAAGCTCCGCAGTATCTCCAGAGCCTGAGCGGGCGCTACGGCATAGAAGTCGGAAGCCTGTCGGGACAGATCACATCCTTTGTCGATCGTTTCAAGGACGATCCGATGAGCGTCATTCAGCCGCTGCTCACCGGCACCGGCACGGCATTCGGCTTTATCGGCAGCATCATCGGCACGACCACCGGGCTCGTTCTCTTTACCGTGCTGATCCCCATCTATTTCTTTTTCTTCGCGTGGCACTTTGATCGTATCACGGGGTATTTTTACCGTTTCCTTCCGGCGAGCCGAAAGGAACAGTGGCTGGACATCTTTCATCGGATGGACCTGGCGATCAGCGGCTTTTTCCGCGGCCGGCTCTTCATTGCGCTGATCACCGGCGTGATGTACGCCGTGGGCTGGTTCTTCACCGATGTCCCGTATTGGTTTCTGCTCGGATTAGCCACGGGGTTGCTCTCCATCGTCCCGTATATCTCCGTGGTCGGCTGGCCGCTGGCCGTGCTGTTGAAGTATTTGGACGTGGTGACGACGTCTGGAGCCTCATCTGTCGAATGGTTGTCGGTCTTCCTCTGGCCGTCCGTCGCCTATCTCGCCGTTCAATTCATCGAAAGCTGGGTGTTGACGCCGTGGATTCAGAGCCAGTCCACCGACATGAGCGCGGTGACGGTCTTGATCGTCGTCTTCATCGGCGGCGCGGTCGGCGGCATCTACGGTCTTCTCTTGGCCATCCCCATCGCGGCGTGCCTGAAGATTTTGTTTCAGGAACTCGTGGTGCCCCGCGTGGAGCGCTGGGCCGAGCGACACTGAATGACGCGGCCGTCTAATGCCTTCATAAGCGAAGGGATCGCGCCATGGAAACTCGCCTCTTCGGCTATCGTGTGACAGCCGGTGCGGTGCCGCGATCTCCGGATGCGTCGCCTTGGGCTGGCTGGT
>DATFCE010000271.1:0-3599 GCA_035253365.1 Nitrospiraceae bacterium | reverse complement strand
TGAAGATGCGCCTCGCGGACACGTTCGCCCGCCATAGGGACGTTCAATTCACGAATCACTAACGGCGCCGTTGCGAAGACTCACTCTTGAGAAGAAGCGTTGAAAGACATCCGGCGGTGCAGCGGCCGATGGCCGCTGCTTTTCGAGAATCGCAACTACGGCGAGACATCGCCGCGGCAAGCTTATTTGTCCATACCGCCGGTTGGCCCGCCGGTGACGCCGGTTGAGCCGGGGCTGGGGGATCCCGGGCTGGGTCCGGACAGGCTGGAATTAAAATCGGTCCGTCCCGACGACTGTGACGTTCCCGATGTGCCGGCACTCTTCTCAAACCCTGCGCCCGCTCCTTTATCGGAATCGAACTCGGATTTGATTCCAATCTTCGGCATGCCGCGCTCGACACTTTCCGGCGGCGGGGAGCTCGGACTGCCGGACATAGGCGGGGTGACCGATTGAGCCAAGACCGGCAATGAGGCAAGCGCGCAGCATGCGATCGTTCCGGCGATGAGAGAGAAGCGGTGTGTCATGTTGTTCTCCTTTGATGCTTCGTTAGGGTACGATGAGTGATAACAGCGTCCGTTCCGGAGACATCCATGCGCTGGAGATTCACCACAAAAGAGCAGGCTCGCCAGGCGGTGTGGGACCGCCTTCAATCCGAAGGCCTGGCCCGATTTCCGTTTCCGCCGCATGGCCGCATCCCGAATTTTAAAGGCGCTCAGGAGGCGGCCACGCGCCTGTTTGAACTGCCGCTCTTCGCCCCCGCCAAGCGAATCAAGGTGAATCCTGATGCGCCGCAGCGGTATGTGCGCGAGGAAGCGCTGCGGCGAGGCATCACCGTCTACGTCCCTACTCCCCGTCTGCGAGCCGGATTCAAGCGGCTCGATCCTGCGCGCGTTCCATCTTCCAACATTACCGAGGCGGCCAGTCTGTCCAAAGGCCGCAGATGGGCCGAGGATGTCGCGTTGGCAGACTTACCCACGATGGATGCGATCGTGTGCGGCTCCGTCGCCGTCACACGATCCGGACGCCGGTGCGGGAAAGGCGAAGGTTACAGCGATCTGGAATATGCGATCCTGCGTGAACTCGGTCATCCCCCGGTCCCGGTGCTCACGACCGTGCATGCCGTTCAGGTAGTCGAGGATCTGCCGTGGGAGGCCACGGATCTGCCGCTTTCGGCTATCGTGACTCCCGCGGAAACGATTCAGATCACCAACCCGCCCCCCGAGCCTCACGGCATAACGTGGCATCTCCTCACTGCACAAGACTATGAGGAGATGCCCGTGCTGCAGGAGCTTCGACAGCGAGTCTTACGCCGTCTCCGATCGCGCTCGGCTCGCCGTCACGATTCCACGCCTAAACCGATGCCGGCCCACGCGCGGAGGAGATCATGTCGAGTCACCGAGTAGGAAACGACGCCGTTTTTCTGAACCGGCAAAATAAGGAGCCCGTATTGCTCCATGAATTTGACGGCGTCCGCGATCGGCGTGTAATCATGGGCGGCGACGGGACACGTCGTCATGACCTCGGCAGCCGTCAGGTTGTTGAGATCTTTTCCCGTCTCCAAGGCCCTCAAGAGATCAACTTCACTGATGAAGCCGATGAACACGCCATTCTCGTTGACCACGGGCGCGCCCGTGGTATGCGCGGACAATAAGTCGCTCGCGACCTCCATCGCATTCTGCTCAGGACGAAAGCGCAAGTCATTCGTGCCCACGATCTGGCCGAGTGTTTTGAATCCTCCCGCTGGAATTCCATCAATGCTCATGGGGACCTCCTTCCTATCCTGTGACAAGATTATTCCAAGAAGATGACGTGCTGTATCAGTCCGAGCGGCAATTGCACGTAGCCGTTCAGTCCGGTCCGGACTCCGACCCGGACCGACACTTGCTCCGATCATGCAAGATAGGAAAGAATTAACTGCGGGACTCGAGAGCGGAGCGGACGGTCGCGAGCAGTTCTTTGATCTCGAAAGGTTTATTGAGGGTGCCGAGCGCGCCAAATCGCTTGGCGATATCCAAGGTATCGAGATTGATCTTCTGACTGCCACCCGAGAGCGCAATGATCTTGGCGTCCGGCACATCACGCCGCAATTCACGGATGAATTCCAAGCCATCTTGCTCGGGCATCAAAATGTCCGTGATGATAAGATCCGCCGGTTTCTCGCGCCACATCCGCATGGCGACACGGCCGTTAGGCGCATCCACAACGCTATAGCCCGCGCCTTCGAGCACCTTGCGCAGCAGATCACGGATATGTTTATCGTCATCAATGATGAGAACAAGAGCCATTGCGAATCATCCTCTCCGTCATCTCTATACCATACCATTTCGGGTGAGCTTTGTGGGACTACTTGCTAACCTGAAACCCGTTTTCGCGTCAACCCTATTTTTGTAGGATTCATTGACCGGACCTTTCGTAGAATGATAATGATGAGATTGATGCGATTAACTTCTGGCTCCTGAACCCTCAGAAACGGATTCCAGGCTGAAATGACGGCCCCAGACAACCAGCCCGGCCCACGCGATGGCACCACGGAGCAGAGCTTGGATCGCCGAGCCTTTCTCGCGGGAACTATGACCGTCGTTGGACTCACGGCGCTTCATTCGCTCATTCCACCGGCGGACGCGAAGTCGGGAGCCGCATCGAATGATCCGACCCGAGTGCCTGGCGCCCTACCGAGTCCGCTCGGCCATAGAGCCGATTTCGAACAACCTATTCGGCTGGCCCGATCAAGCCATTCCTTGTCTCCTCTTCAGGACCTCTACGGGATTGTGACGCCCTCGGCGTTACACTTCGAACGCCATCACAATGGCGTGCCGACTATTGATCCGGCCCAGCATCGGCTACTTGTGCATGGACTCGTCGAGCGCCCGCTGATCTTTACAGTCGAAGACCTGAAGCGGTTTCCTGCCGTCTCGCGCCTGGCCTTTATCGAATGCTCCGGCAATACCGCCGGGGAGTGGGGAGAGCCCAAGGGGCAAACCGCTCAGCAGACGCATGGATTGATGAGCACCAGTGAATGGACCGGTGTGCCGCTGTCCGTCATCCTGCGCGAAGCCGGCGTGAAGCCCGACGCCACCTGGATGCTCGCGGAAGGCAGCGATGCCGCAGCCATGACACGCAGTATTCCACTGGCGCCGATTCTTGATGAGGCGCTTCTCTGCTATGGCCAAAATGGGGAGGCGTTGCGCCCTGAGCAGGGCTATCCATTGCGCTTGCTCCTTCCCGGCTGGGAGGGCAATGCGTGCATCAAATGGCTTCGCCGCCTCAAGCTCGGCGTGGCGCCGTTTATGACACGCGAGGAAACTTCGCACTATACGGATTTGATGCCTGACGGCACGGCTCGACAATTTACCTTGGTGATGGACGCGAAGTCCGTCATCACCAGTCCGTCGGGCGGCCAACGCATTCAGCCGGGCTTCGCCGAAATTCGAGGTCTCGCCTGGAGCGGCCGAGGGCGGATCACGCAGGTCGATGTCAGCACGGACGGGGGGCGAACATGGAAACCGTCGCGGCTTCAAGATCCGGTCCTGCCCAAATGCCATACCCGTTTTCGATTCCCCTGGCGATGGGACGGGCAAGATGCCATTATTCAAAGCCGC
>DATFCE010000270.1:0-3465 GCA_035253365.1 Nitrospiraceae bacterium | reverse complement strand
ATCAATTTCCTCTAGCTTCTTCTCAGCAAAGCGCTTCACGTGTAAAAAACGGACGACGGCAGGTGTCTTGGAGAGGAGCGTGGACCATCTCATGTTTCTGGTCTGCGCAAAGGCGGAGTTCGATATGATTAGGCTTCTCCGCGCGTAATCTTACAGGACAGTCACCGGACTCTGGTCCTTCAGATGTCAAGTCAAGCTTCGCCTCCATAGGATCTCGCGCTGCGCTGAGTTGATTGTATGCGCGGAGGTTTCATCATCACTCATTCCTCGGTCGGCTGCCTAAGAACTCCCCGGTGTGGTTTCATACTCAAGTCCTAGGACGACATCTTGGATCTCGGCAAGGTTGTACTGCTCCGCATCCGTCGCACCGACGCTCCGCAGGAAGGCATTGTCAGCGAACGGTAGCTCGACCGTCCATTCATCGACCGGCGAGAGAGCCCCTTCCGCGAACAGATGCTTCGCCACGAGATTCGCCGGCGGGTTCTGGCCGCTGCCGTGGTTTCAGTGCCGTTCAGATCGAAGCGTCGATTGGAAGCGAGACTCAGACCGTTGAAGTCGAACACCGGTGTATGGAGATGGCGTTGTCTGCAGTACACACGAGCCTTGAGTCTTCGCACGGCCGTAAAGAACAACGTGTAATCACCGGCTGTTTCAGCGACCGCGATGAGATCCTCGGCTCCTGCGAGGAGAAATGTATCGCCCTCATGTCGTGAGTGAGGGCCGTTTCGATAACGAGGAATCCCCTTTGAGGTCTTTCGGCTCACGCCGGGAATCGTGAGGCTCCATCCCAAGCCATATGGTCCATTGCCATTGCCGGTGCTGTAGAGCAGGCTGAGCTGTGGTTGGAATCCGTTCCGTCCCGGCGGCATCGCAATCGGCACGGTGAAGTTGCCGGTTCCCGTATGGAGATCAGGTGAAAACGTTTCGCCGATGCCGTGAAGAGCACCGCCGCCCTGCGGTGTCGAGATAGTTTGGCCGGCAGTATTGGATTTGTTGGCCATCGAAGGACCTCCCTGTTGGGAGTTCACTTAGTGTCCGAAGCGGGTAGCGCACCGTCCACGACAGCAGCGCCGAAATCCGGCACTTCGATGAGAAGTAGCCGCCAAGTTGCGCTCGGGCTGGGCGAACGCCCGTTCACGGCTTTGCTTGCCGCGGGGCGTTCGCCCCGTTCTCGCGATGGAGTTTACGCTCGTACGCCGATCACTTCTAGATATTCCGCGAAGACCGTGGTGCAGTCCGTCCCCGCTTGATTATGAGCCGACCAGAGCGCTTCGAGTTCCCGGCGAAGATGCTCACCGCCGCCGGCGTCCAGGGATGCAAAAGCCTGATTAGTCGGACCATAGTAGAGGCGGAAGAAGTCCACCACCTCCGAGGGAGGAAAGGGATAACTGAACGTATAGTGACGTCTGACCAGGTGAAGATCCGACAGTCCCGTGCCGAGCCGTTCGCGGACCGTCGTTTCATCGCCCCACAGGACCGGCGAGGGCATCCCGGACGGCGCAATGAATTTCGAGACGGTCTTGAACATCTGCCCGATGAACCCCTGTGGAGTCCAATTGACCATGGCAATGATCCCTCCGGGCTTGCACACTCGCAGCAGTTCCTTCGCAACAAGGTCGGGCCGTGGCGCAAACATCGCTCCGATTAGGCTCGCCACCACGTCGAAGCTCGCATCCTGGAACGGGAGGGCCTCTGCATCAGCTTCCTCGAAGTGGGCTCGCAGACCCTCCGCATGCGCGCGCACACGGGCTCGCTCCACCGAATTAGTGGCGATGTCTACGCCGGTCACCTCCAGGCCGTCCTTCGCAGCCATCAGCGCAAGCTGGCCGGAGCCACAACCCACGTCCAGCAATCGGCATCCGGGAGCGATATTGAGACGCTCGTAGAACTGGCGCGCGCCGTTTTCCATGTACCGGGAGAATCGATCGTAGTCGCCGGCCATCCAAATATGCTTAAGACGAGTCTTCAGACTCTCCACTTCGTGTGTTAGTGCGCTGGTAGACATGGTTTCCTCCTTTGTGTATGTTCTCGCATCGAAGAACGGTTCGCGCCAGCCCGCCCCAGGCGTCTGCTTTACCCGTCCGGCCAAGCCGGCTGGCCGGCTCTCAACCCGGTGGGACGCGCCCGTTCCTCGATGCCGCTGCAACCGTGTCGTACTATAGGACGATGGCTGGCGGTTGTCTTATCCGGGAGTCTGGTTCTCTTGACAGGGACGTGCTAGGCTACGATTGACTTGCTTTGGCGTCCTGTGCATTTTGCCGATACGCCGTCACCGTAGGTGAAGCCTGCATGGATGTCCTGTCCGAAGTCCTCAAGACCGTCAAGCTCGACGGAGCCCTGTATTACAATGCGGAGTTTTCCGCGCCCTGGTGCGTTCACCAGCCCGCCTCGCACATCATGGCACCGTATCTTTCGCCGAACTCCAGGCACGTGATCATCTATCACCTGCTCACCGAGGGCCGCGGCTACGCCTATGTCGAGGGAGATGATCGGCGGGTTCTTCTCAACGCAGGGGACATCGTCATCTTTCCGCACGGTGATCCTCATATCATGGGAAATGGTTCGCCGATCACGCCGGTGGACAGCGCGCACGAGCTGCAACGAATCCTCTCGCAAGGCCTGAAGGTCTCCCGCATGGGCGGGGGCGGCGAAATCACCAAATTAATCTGCGGCTACATGGCCTGCGAGCCGCAACTCAGCCGCGTCTTCCTCGGAGGACTGCCATCCGTTCTCAAAGTAAGTATTCGCGACGACGCGTCCGGCCAATGGTTGGAACACTCACTCCGCTATTCGGTGGATAATGCGGATACATCCAGGCCTGGCGGTGAAGCGGTGCTCGCGAAGTTATCCGAAGTCTTGTTCGTGGAAACGCTGCGGCGCTACATCGCGCTGCTCCCGCGGGAGCAAACCGGGTGGCTGGCCGGTGTCCGCGACCCGGAAGTCGGAAAGGCTTTGGCGCTGTTGCATCGCAAGCCTGCCCATCCTTGGACGATAGCCACGCTCGCGAGCGAAGTCGGCATTTCGCGTTCCGTACTGGCCGAGCGTTTCCGGCGTTATCTCTCGGAGACCCCCATTGCGTACCTCACGCGCTGGCGGCTTCAGCTTGGCGCGCAGATGCTCACCTCCACGACCAGTAGCGTGGCGCAGATCGCCGGTGAGGTCGGCTATGAGTCAGAGCCGTCCTTTAACCGCGCCTTCAAACGTGAGTTCGCGCTCCCGCCAGCCCGGTTTCGCAGCCAATCGAAATCAGCCGGCACCCGATCCGTCCGTCCCGCATGACGTACGAGGCCGACTGCGGAATCCGGTCTACCCGGCTCCAGCAGGTGATCTAAGCGCCGCCGAGCCTTCGGCATCTGCCGAGATGTCGTCAACACTCCTTTCGTCATCCACTTCCTGAAGAAAGACCTTCCGGTCTATTCTGATGAAGATCTCAACCCTTTTCTGAACGGCGCCGAATGTTTCCCG
>DATFCE010000269.1:0-9711 GCA_035253365.1 Nitrospiraceae bacterium | reverse complement strand
GGCATCGGCAAGCCTGCCCGCGCCTGCGGCGGCTGACTGGCTGGAGACCGCCGCAGCTCCGCTCAAGGGAACCGAGATCAACGTCATCTTCCTTGATCGGCCGGGATATCGTGCCATCATCAAGCTACTGCCGGAGTTCGAACAGAAGACCGGCATCAAGGTCAAATACGAGATCGTTCCGTACGAGAATACTCGCGAGAAGCAGGTCCTCAACTTCACCTCGGGTGGCGAGCTTACGATGGCTCTCGTTGACCTCGTCTGGATCGGTGAATTTGCTGAGAACGGCTGGATAGTGCCGATTGAGGAATTCACGAAGGACGCCTCGATCACCGATCCGAATCTCAAGCTTGAAGGTTTCTTCCCTCTTCTGCTTGACGCCTTCGGTTCCTGGGGCGGCAAGGTCTATGGTCTGCCCTTCGACAACTACTCGGGCCTTCTGTTCTACAACTCGTGTAAGCTCAAGGATGCTGGATTCGACAAGCCGCCCGAGACATGGCAGGAGCTGAAGGATACCTATGCGCCGAAGCTCACCAATCCTGACAAGAATGAATATGCTTTCGCACTTCAGTCGCTCCGGGGCGAAACCCAGTCGGCTGACAGCTTCATGCGCGTGCTTTGGCCGTTTGGAGGTTCACTCCTCACCAAGGACTTCAAGTCCAATCTCCTGAGTGCCGAGAGCCAGGCTGGTTTGAAATTTCGTCAGGATCTGATGAAGTTCATGCCGCCGGGCGTCGTCAGCTACGACCACACCGAGGCGGTCAACGCCTTGGCGCAGAACCAGGTGGCGATGATAACCGAATGGTCGGCGTTCTACGGTACGCTCACTGATCCGGCCTCGTCCAAGCTTGGCGATTGCCTCGCCGTCGCGCCCGAGCCGGCAGGCCCGGCAGGTCGCCTGCCTGCCCTGGGCGGCTTCTCCCTGGCGGTAGCCTCGCAGGCCTCGCCTGAACAGCAGAAGGCATCGTGGTTGTTCATCCAGTGGGCGACTTCTGAAGAAATCGCTCGTCCCTACGTCGAGGCCGGCGGTGTCTCGGGTCGGATGTCGATCTACGAGGAGGCCGATATCAAGTCGAAGTACAAGTTCGTCGAGCCGATGGTCGCCTCCTGGCAGAAGGGCGTGCCCGAATTCCGCCCGCGCTTCCCTGCCTGGCCGGCGATTTCCGAGATCATCGCCGAGTTCGGCACCAAGATGATGCTCGGCGAAGTCTCGACCGAGGAGGGTGCGAAGGAGATCGGCACGCGGATGGAGCCAATCCTTGAGAAGGAAGGCTACTACGCCGGCAAGAAGGATCTTCTCCAGTAGTTCGAGATGGAGCGCCGCGCAATGCGTGGCGCTCCTTCCTTGCCGGCCGGCCTCGGGGTCCCAACTTGGATACTGTCTATGAGTCGGCCCTGACGGAGATCCGTCAGGTCTTTGAGCGAATCGATGACGCAAATGTCGAAGCGGCATTGGCAATGATTGCGGCTGCGCGCCAGATCGCGGTCTATGGAGTCGGTCGCGAAGGATTGCAGATGCGGGGCTTCGCCATGCGGCTCTTCCACCTCGGTCTGCCGGTCGCCGTAGTCGGCGACATGACGACGCCCGCGCTCGGGAAGAATGGCCTCCTCGTCGTGTCCGCCGGCCCCGGCTGGTTCTCCACCGTCGCCGGTCTGATGGGCGTCGCCCGCCAAGCCGGGGCTAAGACGCTTCTCGTTACGGCACAGCCTCGCGCGAAATGCTCTGAACTCGCCGACCTCGTCCTGCATCTGCCCGCCCAGACGATGGCCGACGATCAGGCAGGTCTAAGGTCCATCCTGCCCATGGGCTCGCTTTTCGAGGGCGCACAGTACGTCCTGTTCGAAGTCATGATCTTGAAGCTGCGCGACAAACTGAAAATTTCCCCTGCGACCATGCGAAGCAACCACACCAATCTGGAATAGCGGAAATGCGCGCAACGGCGAAGCTTGATCCTGGTTACAGCGCCTGGACGCCATTCTGGTTCCTTGCCCCGGCGGTCGGCGCCCTCCTCGCCGTCGGCGTCTATCCCACGGTGTTCGCGGTCGTCACCTCGTTTCGCGAGTATCAGCTTACCCGGCCCCGCAGCGGATTTCCGTTCATCGGCCTCGGGAACTATCAGACCATTCTGTTCGACAGCACGTTCCGCGAGTCGCTGCTCCTGACCTTCAAGTTCTTTCTCGTCGTCATGCCTTTCGAGATCGTCCTTGGACTGGCGATCGCCCTGCTCCTGCACCAGCCTGGCGCGGGGTTTCTCCGGTCGATCGCCCGCGTGTCCCTTGTCGTTCCTCTCGCTACGACCTATGCCGTCGTCGGTCTGATCGGGCGTCTCATCTTCAACCGGGATTTCGGGGTGGCCAACGAGTTCCTGTCCTGGTTTGGCTTCGGCAGCCGTGACTGGCTGGGTTCGCCGTCCGGCGCATTCGCTGCCATCGCTACTATGGACATCTGGCAGTGGACGCCGTTCTGCGCTCTTATCTTTCTGGCAGGACTCTCGATGGTGCCGGTCGAGATCGAGGAAGCCGCGCGACTCGAGACATCGAGCAAATGGCAACTTCTGAAGCGGGTGCAGCTCCCGTACCTTCTGCCGGGACTGACGGCGCTGCTCATTCTGCGCTCTGCCGATGTGCTCAAACTGTTCGACATGGTCTTCGTCATGACTCGCGGCGGCCCGGGAGCGGCTACCGATCTCATTTCGGTCTACATTCAGCGTGTCGGCTTTAAGGTATTCGATATGGGCCTGGCTTCCGCGCAGGCCGTCGTGCTTATGATTCTGACAATTGTCCTCAGCCGGCTGTATATCCGTTTGATCTACAAGGAAATCGACTGATGGACCGCAGAATTGGCCGCCTGCTCCACATCGCTGGCCTTGTCGTCGTCGTCGTAGTGACGCTGTTCCCGTTCTACTGGATGGTTTCCAGCAGCTTCAAGGCGCAGACCGACCTTCTTGCCAACCCGCCGCAGTGGTTGTTCGCGCCGACGCTCGCCAATTATCAGGCCGTCTATGCCGACGGGGTACTGTTGGGCGCCGTTGCCAACTCCCTCATCGTCGCCGTCTTTGCAACGATCCTCTCAGTCGCCTTCGGTGCGCCCGCCGCCTATGCCCTCGCCCGTTACAGTTTTCGCGGCAAGTCCGATCTCTGGTTTTGGTTCATCTCCAACCGCATGATCACGCCCGTGGCACTCGCGCTCCCGATCTACATCATCTCGCGGTCCGTCGGCCTGCTCGATACCTATCAAGTGCTCGTGCTCGTCTACATCACCTTCAATCTGCCGATCGTGGTGTGGATATGCACCGATCAGTTCAAGGGAATACCCCACGAGTTGGAACAGGCGGCTCGGCTCGACGGGGCCAGCCAGTGGACCATCTTCCGGCGAATCTACTTGCCTCTCGGGATGCCGGGGGTCGCGGTTTCCGCCATCTTCAGCTTCATTTTTTCCTGGAACGAGCTTCTCTATGCACTCGTGCTGATCAACAAAACCGAGCGTAAGACGGCTGCGGTGGTGGCGACGAACTACATGTCTGGTTACGAGCTCCCCTGGGGCAAGATCATGGCGACCGGCACCATCATCGTGCTTCCCGTCATCGTCTTCTCGCTCATCGTATCGCGTCACATGGTAAGGGGCCTGACCATGGGCGCGACCAAATAGGAGGCGGACTGGCCATGGCCTTCTTGGTGCTCAGGGACGTCGTGAAGACCTTCGGCGCGCAGGCAGCGGTGCGGGGTGTGAGCTTCGAAGCGGAGGTGGGCGAGTTCATCGTGTTCGTCGGTCCCTCCGGCTGCGGTAAGTCGACTCTGCTCCGCATCATTGCCGGTCTCGAGGAGCTTTCCGACGGGAGTGTCTTCATCGATGGGCAGGACGTTACCAACATCGCTCCTGCCGAGCGCCGCGTATCCATGGTTTTCCAGTCCTACGCCCTTTATCCGCACATGTCCGTTTTTCAGAACATGGCTTTCGGCCTGGAGATGGTTAGAATGCCGAGGGTCGAAATCGATCGAAAAGTCCGCGAGACGGCACAGATTCTGCAGATCGAAAGCCTGCTCGACCGCAAGCCGAAGCAACTCTCCGGCGGCCAGCGCCAGCGGGTAGCGATCGGCCGCGCCATCGTCCGTAGCCCGAAGCTCTTCCTCTTCGACGAGCCGCTTTCCAATCTGGACGCCGAACTCAGGACCCAGATGCGGGTCGAGATCGCCAAGTTGCATAGATCACTCGGCGTCACCATGGTCTACGTCACGCACGATCAGGTCGAAGCTATGACACTGGCTGACCGGATTGTCGTGTTGAGGGACGGGTTGGTCGAACAGGTCGGGTCGCCCTCTGATCTATATGACTCGCCCGCCAACACGTTTGTCGCCGGTTTCATCGGTTCGCCGAAGATGAACTTTTTCGCCGGTAGGGTAGCGTCTGTCGACGGGGAAGGAATCGCTCTCGCAAGCTCATCGCTGGTCGACGGCAAGGGACGCATTGCCGTCCGCGACGCGTCGGACTTGAAACCCGGCGACCCGGTCACCTTCGGTATCCGTCCAGCCTCCTTCGAAATCGACGATCGTAAGCCGCTGGTGGAGATAACTGCTGATGTGATGGAGAACCTCGGAGGTGAGACCCAGATCTACGGCAAAAATACCGCCGGCGATCAAGTTGTTTGGCTCGCGCAGGGACGTCCGAACATTGAGGTCGGCGGCAAACTTCGGCTCGGCGCAAGCAATGTCTATCTCTTCGATTCTTCGGGCCGGTCGTTGTAATTTGCACGACCGACCACCCAAGTGTCCTGAAGAGACCACTCATATGGCAAAAGCCAGTAGATAACGGCTGGCGCCTAGCGGCAAATAGAACCCGGCCGGCCGCTGAGGACGCCTGCAGCCTAGGAACCAGCTTCTTCATCTCCCCTGCTCTCAGGAAGTATTGTGATTGTGTTGGCCATCACGAACGCATCCTCATTGGTGACGTAGGTATTGTACATGCCTGGCCCCTCTCGCTGGTAGATGCACATGAGTGAGAAGCCGTTGGAGTCTTTGCTAACGAAGTGGTTTCCAACCGGCAGCTTGAATCCGGTCGATGCCGGCCATGGTTAGGCCCACGTCAGTCGTGATTGATGCTACTCAGTATACTATCAACAGGTCGCTCAGGTCGCCGTCTGATCGCGAGGATCTTAACACTTACAAACAGTAAAGGTCGTAACGACAGGCAAGACAGTTGTTTGATTTTTGGGCCCAGCAAGTTTTATCTCAGTGGAGATGGGCGATGCAGGGCGACGTGACAATGAAAATTGCGAGATTGTGCATTATTGGCATTGGTGCACTTACAGTGGCCAATTGGATAATTGGATTTGCAGCACCAGCTGCCGCCATGGATACTGCTAGTCAGTGCAGGACGGCGGGGTCCTTACATGCTCAAGAGGAGTGTGCGTGCGAGGCCGCCATTAAGGCCTCTACAGTTGAAGCTCTGGAGGTTTTCCTGCAGCAGTATGGCCATAGCGACGATACGGCGTGCACGACACTTGCTCGGGTGAGCTTGAACCGGTTCCGGCCGGATAACGACCGGGACATAGGGCGTCCGACCAACGGTTCACCATACGGAGACTAGCCGGTCCACCTAGGACAGGCGTTACGGCTCAGACCGCCCTGCTCGCTAGTCGGGCAGGCGATTTGCAGCGCTTGCTCCCCATGAAAAATCACTGACAGTTCAACTGGCTCGCACAGTCGACATGGTTAGCGGCGCAAACCTTCCAAAACACGACTGCGGATTGTCTATTTCCCTTTACCGATAAGAGACGCATTTCTTGACCGCGATTGAACCTGGCTATTTAAGAATCGACTAAATTTTCAGACATGGCGGCGCGCGGCCGGCATGGCAGTAAACAGGGGAGACTAGCCGTGCGTAGAGTTGGGGAAATCGACTCACAATTCGATCTTATCAGGGAATCCTGGATTGGCGCTGGCCCGGAGCCACATGGGGCTGTCCGAGCAGGATTGAACAAAGCTGTTTTCAAGAAGGCCGCTGCATCCATGGCAGAGCCACCTTCATTGACCGCAGTATATGCGAATAAGGCTTGCGAAAGCATCCTTGAAAACAGAGTGGAGGCCAAAACTGGCCTGATGGCTGACTGGTGCCAAGCGCTTCGGCTCCACCATTGGGTGAAGAACCTGATTCTGTTTATTCCGCTCGCCCTCGGTCACCACACAATCCCGACCAGCATCTGGGTCGCAGCAATTGCAGGGTTCCTGCTTCTCAGCATCTGTGCATCCGGAACGTACGTTATCAACGACATTTTGGACCGGGAAGCTGACCGTACTCACGCGGAAAAGAAACACCGCCCATTTGCTGCCGGCCGCATAAGGATTGCCAACGGCCTTGCGGTGGCGGGAGTTCTCATTGCAGGCAGCCTTGCAGGCGCGGCGTTTCTGTCGTCGGCTTTCTCAGCCTTGCTCTTCCTCTATTTGGCCCTGACTTTGACTTACTCTCTGAAGCTGAAGCGGGTGCCTCTGCTCGATGTGGCCACGTTGTCAGGGTTGCACACTCTGCGGCTGGCCATGGGCATTTCGCTCTCCCATTCACTCTTACCGGGATCGTTGGTTTTTGCAGCGTCGCTGGCTTTTCTGTCTTTGGCTCTGGCTAAACGTTATTCGGAAATAATCCATAGAGGTGCGCAATACAGTGCCAGCACGTCCGGCCGCGGTTACTTTGCGACGGATGCAACGATCGCTCTGGCCGTAGGCATAGGCTGCGCCCTGGTCGCCACGCAGGTCACCGTCTTCTATTTGCTTGAGATCCTGCCGACCGAGATACTTTCCCCTGCAACGCTACTGTGGTCGGTTCCCATACTTTCGTGCATATGGCTCGTCAGAGTTTGGCTCTTTGCCAATCGGGGTCAGCTTAACGAAGACTTGGCAATGTTCGCGTTGCGGGACTCTTTCACGGCGGCCGTGGCTGTCTGCGTAGCGGGCTCGGTTTTGCTGGCCGGGTAACTCGCTCCAACCTCTTCATCAGTCCTGGCGCGTACCCATGCCGAACAATCCATCAATGTCCGTTCGCCACGAAGAGGCAGTAAACTGGAATCGGTGGGATCTATTCAGTATTCTGCTGTTGGCACTTGCTGCGGTTTTGGTGGCACGCTGGTCCCAAGTCTCCTTGGGTACGGAGATTTATACGAAAAGATTTTTTGACCTTTGGTTTTCTGCCGATCAACCAAGAGTTTTGGGAAACTTGACTGACCCAACTTACTGGGATCACAGGTCGTATCTCCATCCGCTCTTTAAGCTCGCATTCTACCCGATCACTACATTACTCAATGCAGTTGGCTTGGATGCTGTAAAGGCTGCGCAGCATGTGGTGGCAGTGTCGGTTGGTATTGGGGTGCCCCTATTTTATGTAGCATTGCGGGGGCTGCGTTTGCCGCCATTTGCAGCATTGGTTTTCTCGGGATGTTTGCTTGCCAGTGCTGCGTTCATTCATTGGTCGGCTATCGTCGAAACCTATCCGTTTGCCTTTTTGTCACTCATGGTGATGTTTGCCATACTCACTTGCGCCGACACTCGCTCGACCGCGCTGTGGTATGCAGGATCCCTTTTTACCATCACGATTACGGTCACAAACTGGAGCTTCGGACTTGCATCGACGTTTTTCCGCCTCCGCTTTCGTTCCTTTCTGATTGTAGCGGTCCTGACATTCTGCAGCGCAGTTGCACTTGGTTATTTCCAACAGGTTGCGTTCAAGGATGCGAAGCTGCTTCTGTTTTTCGACCCTGCCAATTTAAGCCGGGAACAGCAATGGACGCAGCCTGCCCTGCAGAAATCAGGGATGATGCAGTGGAACCCTGCTGCAAACTTGCGCTCTCTGCTCCTCTATGGCGCGGTCGCCCCGCCGCCCGAGGAGATTAGCCGCAAAGACTCCTGGCACCAGTACAAAGCCGTCGACAATCAATCTGTCTCCGCTTGGCAATACACTCCGCTGGCGCTTGTCGCCGTGGCCGCTTGGATTGTGCTGCTCACCTTCGGACTCTGGGGCGCAGCGAAACACAAGGCTGGTAAACCGGCGTTTTTTGCGCTTGCGACGTTCATTGTCGGACAGTTTGCGATGCATCTGGTCTATGGGGACGTGACATTCCTCTATTCGCTGCATTTTTTCCCAGCCTTGCTCGGGATAGCTGCGTTTGGATGGTTTTCACCGGCCCGCATGGTTTCGCTAGCTGCGGCGCTTGTGTTCCTGGTCGCTGGAGCAACAAGCAACCTGCAGCAGTTTTGTACGGCCACAGATATTGCCCGGACGTTGGTTGGAAATTCTCCAACGGCGGACGCTATCGTTGTGGTGACCGCAGGCGGGGATGCCTACAAAGGATTCCCGAGTTTCAATCTGCTGGCCGATGGTCAGTTGATTGGATCAAGCGATGTCACGAACGCCGTGGACACAACGTCAGGCAAACGATTCGATGCGCTTGGAGCCGGTAAGGGGCATTATCTGGAGCGCTTCGTTTTCGCGGTGCCGGATATTCTAGATACCGCGGCGATAGAAATCGAATTTTTAAATGATGATTGGGCCGGGCCAGACCGACTGGGCGATCGAAATTTGTTCGTCGCCGAAGTTTCTGTAAATACCGTCGAGAAGCACACCGATGTGAGCCTGGTCACGACCGCTATTTTTGATCCGAAATCCCTGCATCCGGTCGTGCCGGATCCTCGCGGCGCACGCATAACAGCGAACTGGGCCGCTCTATACAGCACCGGAAAACTACGTCTTGAAAGGCCGATGAACGGTTGGACTCGGAATGAGCTTGGAGTGCCGGTACGCCATAAGGCGAAATCAGATATCGTGGCAGCGAAATGATGATGTCCCCCAGGCGCCCTTTCGTTGATAAGGCGCTCAGGGGGCGGCCAGCTCCATGATCGCGCAGTCCACCAGGTGGTCGAAAAGGGATCGCGGTCTTCCAAATCGACGTCACCGTGGATGACCGGCCGGCGGCCGCGGATAGTGAGTATTTAACATAGGCCATAGCATAAGCCACCGTAATGCCTGTGGACACGGTGACAATAGGCGCCGATGGTCAGTTTGGGTAACTCACCCGTGGCAGGCGCAGGTGGCGGATGGTGAGCGGGATAGCCGCCGGTCGAGCGGGTTTGCCAAGGTCGACCGCGTTCCGTCCTGGGCCGTTCGACGCTAACCTTTTTGTGCGTCTCTGCGGGCCAGTCAAGGTTTAAGTGCACGACAATCTGATGGCTAAGTCTTCGATCTGAACATAGGATATTTCAAATTGTCCTTTGTTCCAAAAAATGCCTGTCTGGCCAGCCGTCTAATGGGAGGAAATCCATGAGCGATGCGGAGGCCCGCGAGGGGCAGCACCCCGTGAGCATTTTCCGAAGCGCTCCGCTCGGCTCAACAGGCGGAGGGATAAAGTCGACATTGCGCGCGATCAGCGGCATCGAGGGGTTCGGAGTCGTAGCCGCAATGCTCGGACTTTGCTTGTTCCTCACTCTTACGACCGACACCTTCATGACCCAGAATAATCTGGTGTCTGTCCTCCGCCAGTCTTCCTATATCGGCATCATGGCGGTCGGGATGGTCTTCGTGATTTCAATGGGTGATATCGACCTATCGGTCGGCGCTCTACTCATGTTCACATCCGTCACAATGTCAGTCATGTTCCGTGAAGGATATCATCCCGCTCTCATCATCCCTGCCGGGCTCCTGCTGGCGACCGTTTGCGGGCTGGTCAACGGAAT
>DATFCE010000268.1:0-5732 GCA_035253365.1 Nitrospiraceae bacterium | reverse complement strand
GAGCTGCGTGTGGGTGTTGATCTCCATTCTTCAAGAATTGGCGATTTAGTGATCTGGTGAATTATCGGACGTCTTTGAATTTGGCGATTCGATGCGTTCTGATTGGTTATACTTCACCAAATCGCCAGATCGCCAAATCCTACTTTCCTTTGGCGATCTTCTGCACAATGTACTGACTGCCCACCACCGAATAGGTCACGTTGACGTTATCGCCTTTCTTGAGGTGGGCTAGGCTTTTCGCTTCTTCGATGAATTGAGTTTTCTCGTTGACGACAAATGTAAACCGAGTGCCGCTTCCCTCCCTCTTTACCGCCAACTTGCCGGCCGCCACATCGACGGAGAGCACCGTTCCAGGAAATTCGGTCCCACTTTGTGCGTGAGCCGAAACTACGCCCAGAAAGGTCGCTAGGAGAAGAACCGCCGACAACTTCCTCCGTAATAAGCCTTGAGTGATCATCGTGCTCTTCCCTCCCTCAAACATCAGATCACCAAATCAGCACATCACCAAATTCTCAATGCGCCGTCAGGCCGCCGTCGATCGTAAACGAACTACCCGTCACCCACGACGATTCATCCGAGGCAAGATAGACCATCAATTTCGCGATTTCGTCCGGTGTGCCGACGCGGCTGATGGGATAGGCCGACAGCGCTTGGGCTCGCATGTCGGGATTATTGAGCAACGGTTCCGACATGGGGGTCTGCACCAGCCCGGGGCAGATGGAATTGCACCGAATCCCTTGCTTGGCATAATCCATCGCCACGCAGCGGGTAAAGATTTCCAGACCGCCTTTAGAGGTACCATACGCCGCGCTTCCCCAGAATCCGACCAGACCGCCGACCGAGGACACATTGATGATCGATCCTCCGCCGGCCTTCAACATTTCGGGCACGGCGGCGCGGGTCATCCGAAAGACGCCGGTAAGGTTGACAGCGAGGACGTCCTCCCACGTCGCATCATCGATGTCGTGCAAAACTTTCCCAAAGGCGCCGATCGCGGCATTGTTCGCCAAAACATTAAGTTTGCCGAAGGTCTGCACCGTTTGCAGCACCGCAGCGCGGACATGGGCCTCGTCCGTGACGTTGCCTGCCACCGCCAGTGCGCGGCCTTTCGCTTTTTCGATGTCCGCGACCACCGGTTCCAGCATGTCCTTGCGCCGCCCGGTAATCACGACGGCCGCGCCTTCTTGCGCGAACGTCCTCGCCACGGCCGCCCCGATGCCGACGCCTCCGCCGGTGATAAGCGCCACTTTTCCTTGTAGCCGCATCATGCGTCTCCTTCCTCTCTTTTCTCAACTCCCGTGAACTCGCATTCGTCCGGCAACTCGGGTGACATTTTTCTCCACAGGCCCGGCTCGATCTTCCTGGCGACCGTGATAAATCCGGAATGGGCCACCATGCGATGATCCGGTCTCACGCTGCGTCCCTGAATGTTCCAGGTCCTGAGCAGCGTTTCGAAGTTCTGAATCATGCCGAAGACGGCGGCGCGCTCCAACGCTTCGACGGTTTGCATGACCTGTGGAATCGTGGGAACAAAGCTCAAATACAGTCCGCCTGAGCGGAGCGCTTCAGCGGCATGAGGGATAACGCGCCACGGCTCCGGAAGATCAAGCACAATGCGGTCGAACGGCACGGCTCTCTCCTCCGGCGCGAATCCCTCGTACACGTCTTTCTGTTTCATCAGCAGGCCGGAAACCTGTCCCAGATAGCGTTCGATGTTTTTCATGGCAGTCCGGGCAAAATCCTCCCGCGCTTCATAGGTCACGACGGTGCCTCGCTCGCCGACCGCCCGCAAGAGCGCCATTGTCAACGCCCCTGATCCCGTCCCCGCTTCGAATACGCGCGCGCCGGGATAGATGTCCGCCCACATCGTCATCAGCGCCAAATCTTTGGGATAGATCACCTGGGCGCCGCGAGGCATTTTTAGCACGTAGTCGCCAAGCGTCGGAGCCAGGGCGAGCATCCGCTTCCCGCGGGAGAAGGTCACCAGCGACCCATCCGCACGCCCGATGAGCGCATCATGGGCAATCGTGTCCCCGCTGTGCTGGAACGTCTCACCGGCCTTGAGCGTCAGGGCGTATTGCCGCCCGTGCGTATCGACGAGATGGACCCGTTCGCCGTTTTGCAGACGTTTCATGCGCGTGCTCCGCCCCTAGAAGAAAGGCGCCTTTACTTTGTGATCGGTGTCTTCAACTGCCGGCATTCTAGGAGAACGCTCCGTGTCTTTTCAACACGGCTTCAAGCGATCGCTTGATGTGCGTTCCTTGACAGCGCTTCTGCACGGGTCCTATGATCAACGACAGACGATGACACGCTACGTATGGATGCCGTGTGTGCGCGCCCGGCGGAATCGCTTCTCTCACCTTCCGCTACGCCGGCTCTTGCTTCTCACTGCGGCCGTCACGTTTTGTACTGCTCAATTCACGTGGGCCGCCCCTTCCGTTGTGATCGCGCCGTATGAGGGTGTGATCAATCCCGTCACCGCGGAATATCTCCACGAGGCCGTCGCATTTGCCGAACAGGCCAAAGCCCAAGCCTTGATTGTCCAACTCGATACCCCCGGTGGACTCGATACCTCGATGCGGATGATCATCAAAGATTTCACGAGCGCCGGCTTGCCGGTGGTTGTTTACGTCTCCCCTTCTGGCGGCCGCGCCGCCTCCGCCGGTGTCTTCCTCACGCTTGCCGCGCATGTCGCCGCGATGGCTCCCGGCACCAATATCGGCGCCGCTCATCCAGTCGCCATGGGCGGCGGTGAAATGGACAAGACGATGAAGGAGAAAGTTGAAAATGACTCGGTTGCGTATATCAAATCGATTGCGGCGCAGCACGGACGCAATCCGGCGTGGGCCGAAGACGCGGTTCGAAAAAGCGTGTCGGTCACTGAAAAAGAGGCGCTGACGTTGAAGATTATCGACCTGATCGCCGCCGATCGTGCAGACCTGCTCAATAAATTAGACGGGCGGAAAGTCTCGTTGGGAGCGGCGTCCGTCGTGCTTCAGACCAAAGGCACCACCGTCATCGAATACCCCATGAGTTGGCGCCTGGAAATGCTCAAGGCGTTGAGCGATCCCAACATCGCCTATTTACTGATGACGGTGGGGACGATCGGCCTCCTCGCGGAACTGTACAATCCCGGCGCCATTCTCCCGGGCATTGTCGGCGCGATCAGCTTGATTCTCGCCTTTTACTCACTGCAGTCGCTTCCGGTGAACTATGCCGGAATCCTGCTGATGATCTTAGGGGTGGTTTTCCTTGTGTTGGAGGCGACGATCACGAGCTATGGCCTGCTCGCCATCGGCGGTCTCATTTCCATGATTCTGGGATCGGTTATGCTGATCAAGACCGATGCGCCGTTTCTTCAAATTTCCTGGAGTGTCATCCTCCCGGTCGTGGGCGCCGCAGCGGGTTTTTCTTTGTTGATCGTCGGCATGGGAATGCGGGCAATGCGGAAGCCGCCCCTCACCGGAAAGGAAGGGATGGTGGGCACGATGGGGATCGCGAAGACGGCGCTGGCCCCTCGCGGGCAAGTTCTCATTCGTGGAGAACTGTGGGAAGCATTCAGCGAAAGTCCTGCACAGCCCGGCGATCGGGTTGAAGTGATCCGCATGGAAGGGCTTACGCTGTATGTGAAGCCGGCACACAAATAGGCAGAGAGGTCGTTATGCTGTTTAGTCCACTAGTCCTGATTCTACTCGCGCTGCTTTTGATCGGCATGGGGTTTCATGTGCTCCGTGAATACGAGCGCGCGGTTGTGTTCCGATGGGGCCGGCTGGCCCGCGGGATCATCGGAGGAAACGGCCCCGGCGTGGTCGTGATCATACCTCTGATTGATAAGCTGGTGCGCGTCAGTTTGAGAACGGTCGCGATGGACGTACCGCCGCAAGATGTCATCACCAAAGACAATGTGTCGGTCAAAGTGAATGCCGTGATCTATTTCCGCGTGGTCGATCAGCAGCGGGCCATTATCGAAGTTGAAGATTATTTATATGCGACCTCGATGATGTCCCAAACGACCTTGCGGAGCGTGTTGGGCCAGAGCCAATTAGACGACCTCTTGGCGAAACGTGAAGAAATCAATACGGAGCTGCAGCGGATCATCGATCAACAGACCGAGCCGTGGGGCGTCAAGGTGTCGGCCGTGGAGGTCAAAAACGTCGATCTCCCGCAAGAGATGCAGCGCGCCATCGCCCGGCAAGCGGAAGCGGAACGCGAGCGGCGCTCGAAGGTGATCCATGCCGAGGGTGAATTTCAGGCCGCTCAGCGACTCGCCGATGCCGCCAATGTGATGGGCCAGAATCCTATCGCCCTTCAGCTCCGTTATCTTCAAACCTTGGTCGAGATCGCGGCAGAAAAGAATTCGACTACCATTTTCCCCGTGCCCATCGATATCATCACGCCCTTACTCAAGACCTTGGAGAAGAAGGAGTAGGGGTAAACGAATTTCCGTGTCAGTCTTTTATACCTTTCTGTTCCCTTGATTTCCGCCCTCCTCGCCTTATCTAAAATCTTCCAATGGCATCAGTCTTGAATCCTTTTTTTATCATCTCTCTCTAAAAAAGGAGAGGAAAGACTCCGGGCCTCTAGGGTTCGGAGAATTGAGGGGCATTTCATGCAAAAAGAAGAACTCATAGCGGACAGTCCAGAGCAGACCGTCGTCCTCGACCTTGAATCGGATGATCCTGAAGCAAGCGATATCCTTGAGGTGATAGAGCGCGAGTCCGTTGTCGCTAGCGAGCCCGAAGTTCCGAGTGAACCCGCCGCAACCGCTGAGAAGGAAGAGACGTCCTTTGCCTTGGAATCTCTCTATTTTCGGTCATTTGGGGAGCGGGGACTTCTCAATCGCGACGAGGAAATTGCCCTGGCAAAGAAGATCGACCAAGGGACTCGATCGATTCGCAACGCCATTCGCGAGGCTGTCGGAATTGCCGCACATCTGCGCAAGATCGACACAGTCCAACAGACGATGACGGAGCTGAGCGAGATTCGTGGACTGAGCGGGTTCTCGGCGACAGCTTTGGATCGTGCGGAGGAATGTATTGCCGTTCTGGTAACGGAAGTGAAACAATCCGGACGGCATGTCACCCACCGGGTCAAGCAGCTCCAACAGAGCGCTCACCGGATCCAAGAAGCTCGGCAGATCCTCGAAACCGCCAAGGATGAACTGGTTCGATGCAATCTTCGCCTGGTTGTCGATATTGCCAAGCACTACAATGGTCGAGGTCTCGGCCTGCTCGACCTTGTGCAGGAAGGCAATATCGGCTTGATGAAGGCGGCGGAGCGTTATCAATATCGCAAGGGGTTTAAGTTCAGCACGTATGCAACCTGGTGGGTTCGCCAAGGGATTACGCGGGCGCTCGCCGATCAGTCGCGGACGATTCGTATTCCGGTCCACATGACGGAATCCTCCCACCGCATTATGCGGACCGCGCGGCGGCTTGCGCAACAGCATGGGTCAGAGCCTCGCGCCGAGGACATTGGGAAGGCTCTGCATCTGCGTGCCGACAAGATCCAAGAGACGATGCAGGTCTTCCAGGAGCCGATCTCCCTGGAAAGCCCCATCGGTGACGGAGAAACCCTGTTCGGCGAGTTGATTGCCGACCGCAATAACGTCACGCCGGATTCGCACGTGAATCGGACGGAATTGACCCGAGAACTGGATCGGATTTTAGGCGCGCTCACACCCCGTGAACAGATCGTCATCCGGTTACGGTTTGGAATCGGACAGGATGAGC
>DATFCE010000267.1:0-2811 GCA_035253365.1 Nitrospiraceae bacterium | reverse complement strand
GAACAGGTCGGCCAAAATCTCTCGGTGACCCGTGAGCGCATTCGCCAAATCGAGGCAAAAGCGCTCAAGAAACTAAAAACACCGGAGATCAAGCAAATGTTCGCCGCGCTCAAGTAAGACAAGCCGGATGGGACTGCTGGTCCCATCCGGCTTGTGCATCCTCTCACCGTTCCTTTCTCGGACTACCTGTCCCGTAGCGGACATTTTGTACAGCGGCTGTGTCGGGTTAACCCCAGCTTCCCTATCTTTTGCGCCTGCCGACCACCGGCGACGAGTTACCAACCGCAAAAGTAACACGCTGTTGCCGTGAGTGTTCGGACTAGCGCTCCCGCCATGCGTTGGGTAGAATGCTTCAATACCAGTTCCACCACGATCGCCATAGCTCGGCTAAGGAGACGTTTCGAACGCTTGCGAAGAGCAATTCCCATCCTTGTCTGTCTTATTGGAGTGTGCCTTGCTGTAATCGGCGCCGCACCCCAGACGAAGACAGACCCCGCTTCTGAAAAAGATTTGTCCGTTCCTGCCGTTGTCGCCATGGTCCGGCCTTCGGTGGTGACCGTGATGTCCCGTGGTATTCCGCAGAATTCCTCTCTGCATCCGTCCGCGCCCGGGTCAGGCTCAGGCATCATCATCGACGAACAAGGGTATATTTTGACCAATAATCATTTGGTCGAAGGCACCAAGGATGTCGTCATCGGCCTTCCGACGGGCCGGCTCACGCCGGGACGGGTCGTCGGCCGTGATTTTCTTCTCGACCTCGCCGTCATCAAGATTGAGGCGAAGGATCTGGTACCCGTACACCTGGGTCTCTCTTCCCATCTGCAGATCGGAGAAACCGTGGTCGCCATCGGAAACCCTTTCGCATTGAAAGGCGGCTCTACGGTCACGGTCGGCGTGGTCAGCGCGGTGGATCGCTCGATCCTGGCCCCGAATGGTGAAACCCTCTACGATCTGATTCAGACGGATGCCGCCATCAATCCGGGGAATAGTGGGGGGCCTCTGGTCGATCTGTCCGGCCGGGTCGTCGGCCTCAATGCCGCCGTGGCCCCTTCCGCACAGGCTATCAGCTATGCCATTTCAATCGAAGCGGCCTATCCACACATCCAATCTATGCTGGTCCGCGGTACCGTGCTTCGGCCTGATCTCGGTTTCCTGCCCGTCACCGTGACACCCAGCATCGTAGCGAGCTTCACGCTTGAGACTGATCGAGGCGTCCTTGCGGCGCAGGTGGAGACGACCAAGGCTGCATCCCAATCCGGGTTACAGAATGGGGATGTGATTACGGCAGTGGACAACATTCAAGTCTATAATATGGGCGATTTCTGGCACGCGTATCTCAAAAACGGGGAATCACTCCCGGCCCAACTCACTGTCTACGGCAAACACGGCCCGTTGACCGTCTCGCTCCCGCGTGCTGAGATGCCCCGTGCCTCCCGGTAATTCGTTCGCAAGAGAACTCGCAGTGGCACATGGGGCGGGGACCATATCGATGCCCTTGCCAGTCGCACTTCGGCTCTATGGGCAGATGCCATATGCCACCGCGTGGACGCTCCAACGGACGTTGGTGCAGGATAGGATCGAAGAGCGTATCCCGGACACGCTGATCCTGCTTGAACACGAGCCGGTCTTCACCATCGGCCGGCGCGGGCATTCTGATCATTGCGACGAGAGCGTTCTGCTCGCATCGGGTTATCCGGTCTTCCATGTCGAGCGAGGCGGTTCCGTAACTTATCACGGTCCAGGACAGATCGTTGGTTACCCGATTCTTCGTCTGAATCGGTTCTGTCCCGGGCCCAAGATTTATATGCAGCTTCTTGAGGAAGTCATCATTCGTACGCTGGCCGCGTGGAACCTTCCGGGAGCGCGAATGAAAGGCTTGACCGGTGTGTGGGTGGGACAGGAGAAGATCGCGGCGATGGGAGTGCGGATCATCCGCGGAGTCACCATGCACGGCTTTGCGCTCAATGTCTCGATCAACCTAGACCCCTTCGACCGAATTGTTCCTTGCGGCATTGCCGGATGCCGGGTCACCTCGATGAGCCGCCTCCTCGACCAACCGCTGGAGCCATGGATAGTGCGGAAACACTTGGCTCACGTCTTTGCCGACGTGTTCGACGCTCAGTGGATCGAGACCACCGGTTCTACGGAAACGGCGACAAGTGTGACATGCCGTGAGGCGGCAGACCTGCCAGTGGCGATGCGTCCGGCTCCGGATCGAGCGCACGTGAGAGGATGTGATGAATGAATTGAATAATCCCACGTTTCGCCTGGCTGTGGCGCAGTTCGATCAAGCTGCGGAAAAAATGAATCTCACGCCTAACCTACGGGAGCGCCTGAAGCTGCCGCAGCGATCGCTTCTGGTGACATTGCCGGTCCAAATGGATAACGGCACGGTCAAGGTCTTTGACGGGTATCGCGTGCAGCACGACTCGGCGCGAGGACCGTCAAAGGGCGGCATCCGCTATCATCCTGATGTCAACTTGGGCGAAGTGGCGGCCTTGGCGATGTGGATGACTTGGAAATGCGCGCTGGCCGGTTTACCGTATGGCGGCGCGAAAGGCGGAATCCGGGTGGCTCCCGGTGAACTGTCCAAGGGAGAGCTTCAACGCCTCACGCGCCGCTATGCCGCTGAAATCTTTCCGATCATCGGGCCCGACATGGATATTCCTGCCCCCGATGTCGGCACGGATCCCCAGATCATGGCATGGATCATGGACACGTACAGCCAGCAGGTTGGGTTTGCGGTACCCGGCGTAGTCACCGGAAAGCCGCTCTCGATCGGAGGGAGCCTTGGCCGGGAAGAGGCCACCG